>CAWUKE010000001.1:0-46432 GCA_963922935.1 uncultured Alphaproteobacteria bacterium
GAATGATAAGGTCGGGGTCAGCCTGGTCAAAAACGGATTTCAAACCATCCGCGTTGCGAATATCAACCTGATGGAAATGGTATCGCGGTGAGTTAGCGGTCTCTTCCAAAGCCTTGAGATTGGCGGCGTAGGTCAGCGCGTCAATATTGTGAACATTGTGGGGTGTTTTGCGGATCAGGAAGCGGATCAGGGCCGATCCGATAAAGCCGCAGCCGCCCGTTACAAGGATGTTTAAGGGGGTGGCGTTCATTAAAAGCGTTCCAGAAGAGCCCGCACATAAAGATCATAGTCGCTTTTACCCCCTTCGCCAATTTGCGCGCTCAGCGCGGCTTTGGATATAAAACCTTCGCGAAGGGCGATTTCTTCCAAGCAGGCAATTTTCAAGCTTTGCCGGGTTTCAATCGTGGCCACAAATTGCGAGGCGTCTAGCAGGCTTTGTGGCGTCCCGGAGTCAAGCCAGGCAAAGCCGCGCCCTAATGGGTGAACCCGAAGATCTCCGCGCTCTAGATAAGCTTGGTTGACCGCTGTGATTTCAAGCTCCCCCCGTGCCGAAGGTGTAACAGAACGGGCAATATCAACGACGTCATTATCGTAAAAATATAGCCCTGTTGCGGCAAAGTCGCTTTTGGGAACCTCTGGTTTTTCTTCAATCGACAAGACCTGTCCACCCGCGTCAAATTCAACAACCCCAAAGCGTTCGGGATCGCGCACCTGATAGCCAAAGATCATTGCACCGCCGCCATCACGTACGGTTTGTGCGCTTGATTTCAAGAGATGGGAGAAGCTTTGACCATAAAAGATGTTGTCTCCGAGAATGAGGGAGACAGGATCGTTTCCAATAAAATCAGCCCCAATCAGAAAGGCCTCAGCCAGCCCGTTTGGGTTTGCTTGAACCGCATATTCGATAGAAAGCCCAAGGCGTGATCCATCACCAAGAAGACGTTGAAATGCCGCCTGGTCCTGCGGTGTTGTAATAATCAAAATCTCTTGGATGCCCGCCAACATAAGGACAGATAGCGGGTAGTAGATCATTGGCTTATCCGCGACGGGCAAAAGCTGTTTAGAGACGGCGAGCGTTACGGGGTGTAGCCGTGTCCCGGACCCACCAGCGAGAATTATGCCCTTCATGTTTTATCCTTATCGTGGTCAATCGAAACGGAGGTCACAGGAGCGCTCGGTCAAGGTCTAATCGGTTATAGCCATTGAACATGGCCCTTGCTAGTGATGGCGCAGCAATTTCACTCATCGATTTGGACCTGAACGATCATGAAAGCCAACTCCATCCTTGTTACTGGTGGTGCAGGCTATATCGGCTCACATACGGTGACTTGCTTATTAGAGGCGGGGCATGAAGTCGTTGTTCTCGACAATCTCAGTAATGCCGAACGATCTGTTCTGCCCCGCATAGAGACGCTGACAGGCCGACCTGTCCAGGCTTTTATTGAAGCGGATGTTCAGGATTATTCCGCCGTTAAGTCCGCGTTGCGGGACTATGATTGCGGAGCCGTGATGCACTTCGCGGGCCTGAAGGCGGTAGGCGAGTCTGTTCAGAACCCCCTTCTTTATTACCGCGAAAACGTTGCAGGAACGCTTTGCTTGCTAGAGGCGATGGTAGCCTGTGACGTCAATACGCTGGTGTTTAGTTCCTCAGCCACAGTCTATGGCGATCCACAATTCCTCCCTTACACAGAGGATCACCCTCTCGCCCCAACCAACCCCTATGGACAGACGAAGCGACATATTGAAGATATGTTACGCGATCTCTGTCAGTCGCAGGATGATATGAGGGTGGCGCTGCTGCGTTACTTCAATCCATGCGGAGCGCATGCAAGCGGCATGATTGGAGAGAATCCGCGCGGCATACCGAACAATCTTGTCCCGTTCATCGCCCAAGTCGCCTCTGGTCAGCGTGACGCGTTGAACATTTATGGGAATGATTATGACACGCCCGACGGAACAGGTGTCCGTGACTATGTCCATGTGATAGACCTCGCCATGGGCCATATTGCGGCGCTTGATTTCCTGGCCTCACATATGGGGTGTCATGTCTTCAATCTGGGCACAGGGAAGGGGGCGTCTGTATTGGAGGTTTTGAAAGCTTTTGAAGCGGCGGTCGGGCGTCCCTTACCTTATCGGATTGCACCGCGTCGCCCGGGTGATTTAGCGGCTTATCATGCCGATTCTACCAAAGCACAACAGCGGCTAGGTTGGGAGGCCACACGCGACCTTAAAACAATGTGCGAAGATCATTGGCGTTGGCAACAATCACTACTCTGACCTAGCGGATGCCTGATAAAATCGGATTTATTTGGATTGCTCGACATTGTGTCGAGCCTAACATTTTAAATTCAAATATTTGAATTATGCTTCGTGGTGGCGCACTAAGCAGCGGTCGCAGCGATAACGGATGCAATTATTCGGTCCTGATCGCTCTCTTCCAGATATGCGTGCATGGGGAGCGACAGGACGCGCTCCGACGCTGCCTCTGTATTCGCTAATCCTCCCGCACCAATTGGGAAGCCCTGATAGGCGGTTTGTTTATGGATGGGACGCGGATAGTAGCGCGCGCTGGGAATGTCTTGCGCTTTAAGGTGATCGCAGACGGCAACGGGATTGGGGACTTCAATCGTATATTGCGCCCAGGTCGAGCACACCTCACTATGTATATGCGGCACCCGAATGTCGTTGCGGCGCAAGCCCTCACTGTAGCGCGCTGCGATACGGTTTCGCGCCTTGATTTCATCGGCAAATATCGAAAGCTTTGGCAGTAAGATCGCCGCTTGAATGGTGTCTAAACGAGAATTGAGCCCGATCCGAGCATTGTCAAACGGTGCATCGCCCCGACCATGAAAGCGCAGACTTTCAAGTACGTCCTGTAATTCGCTATCGTTCGTGAGAACCGCACCCCCATCCCCATAACAGCCAAGCGGCTTGGCGGGAAAAAAGCTTGTCGTTTGCACATCCGCCCAATGCAAGGGATGCTTACCACCCAGGGTCGACCCAAAACCTTGCGCAGAGTCTGCAATCACCTTGAGACCGGCCTCACGTGCGACTGGCATGATTGCCGGATAATCTGCGGCCTGTCCGAACAGATCAACAATGATAATTGCGCGCGGTGTGAGCACTCCGTCGCGTTTCACGCCTTCAATAGCCGATTTCAGGCTTTTAGCGCACATATTGTAAGTATCGCGATCGATATCGACAAACACTGGTGTTGCACCGGACAGGGCAACGACTTCTGCTGTCGCACAGTAGGTAAAGGATGGGCAGAAAACAGCATCGCCTACACCAATGTCCCAAGCCATAAGGGGCATCAAGATCGCATCAGTGCCATTAGCGCAGCCAAGAGCAAATCGTGCATCCGCAAATTCCGCCAACTGCTTTTCAAATGTTCGGACGGGCTCTCCCAAAATATATTGACCGCTCTCCAAAACAGCCGCAATGCCCGCGTCGATCTGATGCTTAAGCCGCCTTTGCTGCTCGTGAAGATCAATGAATTTCATGAAAGGCCCATAACGTGCGGTCATACCACACGCCATAGAAAATGGCGTGTGGGCGATGACACCTGCTTTTCCTCTACAGTAGAGCTATTTCCGCTCAAAAGGCGGAAGCTCAGTCTTAGGGCAGGCGTCGCTGTATTTTTTAAGGTGTCTCAACTTTCCAATAGACTGCCGCACCATCAATCTCAATTAATGGGCTCTCTATTGCGTGCTCCTGCCTAAATTCAGTCACGGCTTTCCGACAAGGTTCTAAGATATAATCATCTATAATAACGTATCCACCAGGCACAACTTTAGGATAGAGATGCGTAAGGCTTACCATCGTTGAATCGTACATGTCGCCATCCAGCCTAAGGATGGCGAGTTTCTCAACCGCACAATCTTCCAAAGTGTCTTGGAAGAAACCTTCCACAAACTTGACCCGGTCATCGAGCGCATCGAAGCGTCGGAAATTGTCTTCGACGGTTGCGCGGTCGACGGCGAGTATATCGAACGTGTGATGGATGTCACCTTCATCAGCGACTGTGCCGTCCACGGGCGGCGGAAGCCCTTTGAAGCTGTCCGCGAGCCAGACCGTCCGGTCCCCGACGCCCATAGCGTCCAGCAGGCATTTTGCCATGATACACGCCCCGCCCCTCCAGACACCGGCTTCCAGTATGTCCCCTTCGGTTTCGGCGTCCACGACCGCGCGGATCAGATCCGCGAAGTTGCGAAGGCGATAGGTTCCGATCATCGTTAGGGCCGTCTGTGGCCAGTCCCGACCCAATTTCCGGGTCGCTTCGTCGTAGCTGGAAAAGGCGTCCTGGACCGGAGCGTCCCGATGCAGTGTCCCGGTGAGCGTGCCAATCAGGACGTCTACATAGCGGTCGATCAGTCGGTCATGGGTTTCCTCCGAGCCGCGACCGCGCTTGCCGGAGAGCGACTGGATTGAGCCTTGCGCGGCTACACCGTGACGCTGCATGTCGTCCATACGGCCCATTAGGCGGGAGAAGCGATCGTCCAGCAGGCCGAGCGTACGGGACAGCATGCCAGACAACTTACCATCTATGGCTTCTAAGGCAGTACCATCCGAGCCTGACGCCGTCGGTATGTTCATCGACTCGATGGCCACCGCCACGGCGTCTATGCCGGCCATCGTCTGCGAAAAGCGATCGTCGATATGCTCCAACATTTCCAGCCGAAGCGACGCGAACCTCTCATTGACGGCGTCCATTGTGACTGCGTCGGCGGCGCGCGCAGTCTCAGGATATCCATTTTCGAGAGCCGTGTCGGAAGCAGCACGAGACGCAGTCTCAGCATCGACGCTCTTCTCGCGCTTGTTCGGAGGGCCTGGTGTGGACGTCTCTGTCTGTGGGGTTGGAGGCATGTTGGTGCTGCGAGGACCTTTAGCGCGATCCGGAGGCGATGTCTTTGCGGCTTCCCTCTTGGATGTTCTGTCGACGTTCGTGCCGTCTTTGGCTGGAGAGCTCGGCTTTTCGACTTGGGGTACGCCGTCGTTACCCTGCTGGTTGTTCTGATTGGCGCCGCCTTGACCGGCTTCAGAGTCTAGTTCGTTGGACAAGGTGTCATTCCTGGAATGGAGTGGACGTTGGTTCCGTCTCTGTCATGCCACCACACCCCATCTATGGAAGCAAGCTTTCAATCAATAGAGATTGGGTCATTTTTGTGACGTTCGCAACATAGGATATCAATCGGTTCAAATTCCGTTTCGGTCCTAAAAGCGCTTTCGATCGGACGCCGGAACTGAAAATTTCGTTTGCGGCCGGTTCCTTTTCCCCGACCTTTCGCCTCGTGCATCGCTGTCCTAGGTCAGCTCAGTTCGGGCTCCAGCGCTTGGCATCGATTTCCATGCCGAGCTGTCGCTTGATGAAGTCGATGGACATGAGCAAGTCGACTGTTTCATCGACGTTTAATGCTTGCGTATTGTGAGAGCCGTACGACTCCGGCATGTTGACGATTTGCTCGCCATCTTCGAAGTAGAGCTCGTAATTCAGGTCGCGCGCATCGCAGGGGATGCGGTAGTAACCTTCTAGATCCTCAGAGACAGTCATCTCCTCGGACGAGGCCAGCACCTCGTACATCTTCTCGCCGTGGCGTATGCCGATCGTCTTGACCTCCACCTCACGGTCGAAAATCTTCATCAGCGCCTTATAAAGAACCTCGATTGTGCAGGCCGGAGACTTCTGGACGAACGTGTCCCCTTGCTTACCGTTCTGATAAGCGAATTCCACGAGCGTTACTGATTCCGGCAGGCTCATCATGAAGCGCGTCATCTGCGAATGGGTCACCGTAATCGGACCACCTGAGAGGATCTGGCGCGTGAAAAGCGGGATTACAGAGCCGCGCGACGCCATCACATTGCCGTAGCGCGTGACGTTGACGACTGGGCCCTGGGTTCCGATGTGGCGCGAATGCGCGACGGCAACTTTCTCCATCATTGCCTTAGATGTTCCCATTGCGTTGATCGGATAGACAGCCTTGTCAGTCGACAGGACGACAATACGCTCCACGTCGGTCTCCATCGCCGCGCGGATGCAATTGTCGGTACCGATCACATTGGTGCGTACTGCCTCCATCGGAAAGAATTCGCAGGACGGCACCTGCTTAAGCGCGGCAGCGTGGAAAACGTGGCTGGCACCGCGAATGGCGGGGCGAATACTGTCGATGTTGCGTACGTCGCCAATGTAGAAGCGCAGTCGGTCGTCATTATAGAACTTGCGCATGTCGTCCTGTTTCTTCTCGTCGCGCGAGAGGATGCGGATTTCCCCGACACCGCGTTCGAGGAAGGACGCCACCATCGTGTTGCCGAACGAACCCGTTCCGCCATTGATGAGGACGGTTCGGTCTTTGAGTGGAATATCGATCATCGGGAAGTCCATTTAGGGGCGTTGTCTCTCATGGCGGCGACGAGTTGCGGCCATGGCAATGGTTGGAACCCAGTGGCGCTGCGGAAGCGTGTGCTGTCCAGCGACCGATCTATGACAAGATCGTCCGAGGGTTCTATCATGACGTCGTGGCCGTATTGCTCGGCGACCATGGACAGGAGTGTGTATTTATCAATCGGCTCGGCTGAGACATGATACAGTCCTGTCAGCTCTGGGTTCGGGATAATGTGGTCAGCGATGACATCGGCGAGGACGATGGTGGGGAAGCCTGAGAAAATCGCCTTTCGAAAGCCTTTCACTGCGCCTTCCGTCGAAAGGAACCAGTCGATCAGCGACGCGGCCCGACCCGACTCATGGCCGATGATAGATGTTCGGATAGTCAGGCTGTTGTCGCGCGCCGTGACCTCACCCAGTAGTTTCGAGCGGCCATACATATCGGTAGCGTCAGGCGTGTCGGCCTCGGTATACATGCCCTTCTTGCCTGAAAACGTGCAATCCGTGGATATTTCGAGAAAGCGCGCGCCGACATTGCTCGCCAATCGCGCCACCTGATGTGGTAATAAACTGTTGATGCGGATAAAGTCCTCGTCAGTGACGGACGAACCCACCTGTTTGATAAGCCCAATTGCATTAATGACCATGTCGATTGAATGGTCATCCATTATCTGGGTCATCCTTTCGGCGTCGAAGATGTCGTTAAGCTCGAGAAAGGTCGCTCCGGGCACGTCTGGGAGGATTGCATCTGGACGATGTGTTCCGAAAACTTCGAAGTTTTCAGGTCGCTGCGCCAAACGCGTCATGAGGGACGCACCGAGCATGCCACTCGCTCCCAAAATCAGGATTTTCATGTCAGCCCGCTATTCTAATTCTATATTTTGGCATCAGGCGTTTCACTCGGTGGGAGCCGTAGAGCGCGTGATACTCCATGGCTCATAGCAAGTGTCAGCCACATAGTTGAAACCAGATGATGCGACAACCCCCCGAAAACAAACAAAGGGATCGCAGGTAATTCAAGAGATAATTGATTGACGGAATTGGGTGTAGCGGTCTAACGTCCGAAATAAATTCGCTTTTCTTCTTAGAAAGCGATATCGCCAATCTTAACGACGTCGAATTCACAATGGCCAGTCTTGCGAAATTTTTGGGTCGCCGGATCCCATCCTTGCGTCGCTTACATAACGAACTTGTCGTGCGGCGTGCTCAGGTCATTGAGCTTGAACAGCGCGTCGAGGCCATGTCGGCAGAAATTCAGGACGTTCGTATGAAGAGCCACGCGGGGACGCTCGCTTCCAAAGCTCTCATAGACGAGGTCCAGCACATATCAAACCAGAAGGACGCGGCACGTCTTCAAAAAGATGAGATTTCAAGCCGACTGCAGACTCTGGAAGCAGAGCGCAACCAGTTCGAGATCGACGCCAAATACCAGAAAGGCAAAGCCGAAACCCTTGCGCGCGAAATCGTGCTTGCCAATTTGACGATTGCCGATCTGACGGCCGCTAACGAAAAGCTGTCGCTTTCGTCCGAGACGCGCATGAAGTTGATCGAGTCGCTGTCTCCGATTAAGCCACCCGCCATGAAGATGCCTGCTGTCGGCAGTGCAGACGCGGAAAACACAAACGCCTCGAAGAAAAAGGTCGGGGCCAGACGTAAAGCTAAGGCGCCAAAGGCAAGCAAAACCGAAGGAAGCTCCAATCGAAATGCAGCCTCGGACCACACTGGTCCGCGAAAAACTGAACGTCGCAGGAAGGCTCCGGCGACGTCGAAAGTGACGTCACGTTCGACGCGCACTTCGAAGTCGTAGCGGGCAGGTTGCGCGCCAGGGCCGGAGGCTATTGATCGTGACACAAAATTCCATCGTTCTAGAAATGGTCAATGACCGTCTGGCGAAAGATCGCCGCATGGAAGCGATAGGGCTTCTCAATCTCGTTGTCCCCGACGAATTGAACGATATTGAATCCATCGCCTTGCGGGCGTCGTTCCTCTACCGCATCGACGATGGATCATTGGCGGAAGCCTTCCTGAAAGAGAAACAGCGTTCCCGCGAATGGGACAAGCGAGAACAGTCAGTCTTTCATCACTGGCTCGGATTGACTTTTGCTGCCGCTGGACGTCTCGACGAGTCTCTAGAGGAACTGGAAAAGGCGATGCGTCGTCTTGACGAGATTGGAGAGAGCCGCGCAGCAATCGAACCCGTTGAGTATCAGTATGCCTCGATACTTATGGCTTTAGGACGCGAAACCGAAGCGCAGCGATATTTTGATCTCAATCTGCCCGTGGCTTGCGGCGATGGGCAAGGGACGACGACCGCGGTGATCAGGTCGGACCTGCTGCGCATGGATGTGACGAAGCCGAAAGAGGTGATGTCCAAGAAAAAGTCAGGCGCATCCGTTGCGCAAGGGTTGCGCGATTTTTCTCTGCCGTCATCCGCTCGAACTGCGGACGGGATATTCCTGTTGAGCGCGGACATTCGGTATGCGCGCCTCTACCTGCCGATGGTTGCCCGTCAGCTTTCGAAGTTCAAGCGGGCCAACGGACGTCAAAGGTATCATCTTCACTTTCACGGTGTCGCCGTCGACAAGAGCGATCTCGGCTATCTGGAAAACGGTTGGTCAGCTTTGCTCACATCAGTGCGCCAATACCTTCCGGACATGTCGTTCACGCACCGATCCTATGACCTCGAAGACGCGAAGCTGATGGAAAAGCGATCGATTTTCTCTCTGGAGCGCTTTCGGGTTCTTCCAGCCCTGCTCGGCCAGGCCAAATGCCCTATATTTGTGACCGATGCCGACCAGATCGCCGTGCGCGACCCTAGCTCGCTTATCGAATCTGAAGTCGACGTGATGACGCGCTATCATTCAGGCAGTGTCGCCAACATATTGTCCGTTGCATCGGCGACGCTCAACATCTTTATGCCGACCACGAATAGTCTGCGCTTTGCATCTGATCTGGCACGCTACTGCGATGGCGCGGTCTTGGACCGGTCTATGCTGCGGTGGCATGTCGATCAGGCAGCGCTTGCCGCCTGCATCTATCTTTCCAAGCCGACGCGTATCGGCCATTTGCCCCTAGGAGTTGTCGCAACTGACCCCCGCATTCGAGACCTCGATCTAGAAAGTAACGAAGAGATTGTCTTCTGGTCCGCGACCGCATCGCTGTCGAAGAGTTCTGAAGGTCGCGACGCGATGCAGCAGTTCGTTCTCGCTGGTGACAAGGAAGGCTCAGGCGGCGGGAGTAACCCAGAAAGCCGATCGACTGGTAAGGTCGAACCGCCGAGCCGACGTAAGTCGAGGACATCTGCGACATCGAAAACTAGACCTGCTAAGCGAAAGCCAGGGCCGGCTGCTGCCAGAAAGGCGAAGCCGCGAGCGACGCAACGCAAAAAAGCGCCCGCCTCGGCCGCATTGTCGAGAAAGGTAACTTCGCCAAAACAGCGAACCGCTAAGGCTGGGGACACCAAACCCCGCACAGCAAAGTTTCGCATAACGGAGTCTCCGTCAGGGCAGTCTGCGAACTAAGGCCTTTTGGGTCTTATTTGCGTCATTGGACTGCCACGAAAATTCATTGCATTGGATGCGATATGAAAGTCATGACTATTATCGGGACGCGTCCCGAGATCATCAAGATGAGCCGCGTCATTCAGCTATTCGATGCGCATACTGACCAGTTGCTTGTCCATACTGGCCAGAATTACGATTATGAGCTTAACAAGGTCTTCTTTGATGATTTGGGCATTCGTGAGCCCGACATCTTCCTGGATGCGGCCGTTGCGGGTCAGGCGATGGAAACTGTCGGCAACATTCTGACCAAGGTGGACCACCTGATCGTCGAACACGAGCCCGACGCGTTCTTGATTTACGGCGACACCAATTCCGGTCTGGCCGTTATCGCAGCGAAGCGGCGCAAGGTGCCGATTTTCCATATGGAGGCTGGCAATCGCAGTTTCGACGATCGTGTGCCGGAAGAAATCAATCGCCGCATCATCGACCATACGTCGGACATCAATTTCACGCTGACGCAACGCGCGCGTGAATACCTTCTTCAGGAAGGTCTGCCCGGGAACAGGGTCATTGTATCTGGTTCGCACATGAAAGAAGTCCTCGACTATTACACCGATCAAATCGCCGGGTCCACCGCGCTTGATGACCTTGGGCTTAAGCCCAGCGGCTACGTTCTTTTGAGCCTACACCGTGAGGAGAATGTCGACCGTGAGGATCGCATTCGCGAACTGCATCGCGTCGTCGAGCAGATCGAGGAACGCACGGGAAAAACTGTGATCGTCAGCACCCATCCGCGAACGCGTGCCCGCATCGACGCGCTCGGGCTATCCGTAGACAAAGGCAAGTTCCTAAAACCATTCGGTTTTCTCGACTATATTGCTCTGCAGAAGTCTGCCCATTGCGTCGTCTCCGACAGTGGCACGATTAGCGAGGAATCAAATCTACTCGGCTTTCCGGCTGTAACCGTTCGCGACGCGCACGAACGCCCTGAGATCATGGAAGCCGGCGGCCTGATTATGGTCAGCCTCGACGCGGATGACATCATAGAGGCAATCGGCGTTGTAACGAGCTTTGGAGACATACCGCGGGACTCTGTCCCCGACTATGATGGCGGTAGCGTAAGTCGCAAGATACTCTTTACAGTGTTGAGCTATGTCGGTTATGTGAATCGCGAGACGTGGAAGACCAATCTGCGATGAAGGACTGGCTTGAGACGTGGCTTCGAAATATTGGAAAGCTTAAGCGTCTAATCGACCAGAAAAATGCGCTCGACACACAGAACAACGACTTTAGGAAGCGGCTCCTCGCACACGGTGTGGACCCAGACGCTTTCCTCCAGGGTCACGTGTCTCCGCGTGACATTAGAAATGCTTTCCATGACTACAATGCGCGTTCGATGCGGCACAAGATCGATAATCTTATACGGGAGAACATCAATCTTCGACTGGACCAGAGACCTATGAGCCATACACGCAGAAATGTTCCTCATGCCGGGGCTTCTGAGGTCCCGGACCTCTTCGCAAATGGTGACCCAAAGGTGAGCATTGTTATTCCTGTTTATAATGGGAGCGATTATCTCGCCGACGCGATCGACAGTGCGTTGAGTCAGACTTACAAGAATGTCGAGGTCGTGGTCGTTAATGATGGGTCTAATGATGACGGTGCGACCGACGCGATCGCCAAAGCGTATGGCGACAAGATCACCTACATCGTTCAGGAGAATAAGGGTGTCGCAGGCGCGATGAATACAGCCGTAGAGGCGCTGACTGGCGATCTCTTTTGCTGGCTCAGTCACGACGATATCCACCTGCCCCACAAGGCGCAGACCCAGGTCGATTTTCTTCGCGAACTCGGCCGATCAGATGTCATGCTGTTTTCCAATTACTCGCTCATCAACAGCGACAGCGAAGTCTGGCATACTAGCCAGTTCGACGAGGAACTCCTGCGAAAGACGCCTAGCATCGCGCTCATGCGGGGTTTTGTGAATGGCTGCACGATCATGGTGCCCGTTTGGGCCCTGCGCAAGCACATGCCGTTTAAGGAAAAGCTACGCTACACGCAGGATTACGAAATGTGGGACCGTGTTCGCGAGGATGCGGAATTTGTCTTCCAGCCTTTCACGTCAGTACACTACCGCATTCATCCTGGCCAGGACACGAACAAACCTGAAGCGTCAGAAGAGAGCAACGATCTCTGGATCAATATGATGGACGGACGACCTGAGTCAGAGATGATTGCCATCTCCGGCAGCCGTCACAAATATTTCGCTGATCTCGCCGAATTTCTAAAGAACACCCCTTACAAAAGGGCGGAAGATCATGCCTCTCAGCAGGCCGAGGCCGCGCTTGATGTGAAGGTTTCGATCATTATCCCCACCTACAATGAAGATGCGCTCGCAGCAGACGCTATTCGGAGTGCAATCAATCAAACCTATGAAAACATCGAGATTATTGTTGTCGACGATGGGTCAACGAACCCGATGACGCAGGTGCACGCTCTGGCCGAGGCGTCGGAACGGGTTATGTTCGTATCGGTCCGCAATGGCGGCCCCGGCGCGGCACGAAATCTCGGAATGAGTTTGGCGACCGGCGAGTATATTGCGTTTCTCGATAGCGATGATGCCTATCTTCCGACTAAGGTTAGGACCCAGGTTCACGCCATGATGAAATCCGGTCATGTCTTTTCTCATACGTCCTACCATGTGCGTTATCCGCAAGGTAGGATAGGAAGGGGCACGCTGCATAGCGGTCGCGTCAGCGGCGAGGTTTATGTGGACATGCTCAGCGGGTGTTCTATTGCAACACCAACCGTTATGATCCATCGGTCGCTTGTGACCAGTGGGTGGCGTTTTCCAACCGACTCTCACCTCGGCGAGGATATACTGGGCTGGCTTTGGATTGCAGCGCGCTATCCTATACTTGGTGTCGACGAACCTCTATCGATCGTGACGTGGCGCGACGATAGCGCGGCATTGAATATCAATAAGGGTATTGATGGCGTCACTTATATGATGAGGGTCTTATATACGCACCCTTACCATCACCTGCATTCAGAGGCCATCGACAAGTTAGGAATCACGCTTCAGCACCTTATGGAGCTTCGCGAAACGGCGCGGAGCCACCCGGACTTCGGAAAGGTTTCGTCCATAATTAATGCTGACACAATCAATGCGGCTTTCGGATCCGATGCCGATCGACCCGTTTTGAAAAAACCGACCCGGAAAGTTTTCGAAATTTCCGGGGCCTACGATCTGGAAGGTCGCTATCAGGCGACTTGTAAGATCGAGAAACGCCCAAAAGGCGCACAGCATGTCTAGACGCGCAACAATGAAATTACGGAGTTGGGGCGTATCTGCCGCTCTGGCCAAACAGGATATATTCGATAGGTTCGCCCGGACCGTGCTGGGGCCGTTCTGGATTGTCATCTCGAACGCGGCGCTCGTGCTCGGCATTACGGTGGTGTTCGGAGCGCTCTTCCAGACCGACATTAAGACCTACGTCGTCTATGTGGCTCTGGGCATCGCGATCTGGACCTTCATGTCAGCGGTGATCACTCAGGCATCCAAGTATCTCGAGTCCGGAAAGGCCCTGCTTTTTACCTTCGACTTGCCCTGGATGGTCCAGATCGCCCGTTCGGTTTTCGTCGAGGCGATTGTTCTCTTTATCCATCTTCTGGTCGCACTGCCGGTGATCTTACTGACGCAGGACGATATGGGTCTCGTGACTCTGGTCTCATTCCTGGGGATCGCCCTCATCCTTGCATTCGGGTTCTCTATGGGATTGCTGATCTCCGCATACGGGGCGCGCTATTCCGACCTGAGCTATGCGCTCGACTCGGTTATGCTATTTCTATTCCTCTTTACTCCAGTCTTCTGGACGGCCGAGTCTCTCGGAGAGACACGCCGCGGCTTTGCGGAGTATAATCCCTTGTACCACTTCCTAGAAACCGTCCGAGGGCCAATTCTCGACCAAGCTGTACCGTGGACCAGCTTTGCGGTGGCAGGAGGCTCGACGCTCCTGCTGTTCACGGTCGGATATTTCATCTTCAAGCGGCGGAGCCGCGAATTTGCGCTCTGGATCCAGTAATGACCCATATCGTCCTTGAAGACGTCCATGTCAGCTATCCTGTTAAGGTGGGCGGCCGCGAACGATCAACCATGGCAGCGCTTGCCTCCACGGCCTCGTTCGGCCGTATCGCGGCCGACATGAAGTCTCTCCCACGTGTACAGGCTATTCGCGGACTGAGCTTCCGCGCCGAGGCTGGCGATCGCATCGCGATCGTCGGAAGAAACGGAGCGGGCAAATCCACCCTTCTCAAGACCGTGGCCGGTCTGATGAATCCGTCCCAGGGAAAGGTGGATATCGAGGGTACTGTGCTTGCACTCCTCTCCTTGGGTGGAGGTCTGAACACGGAAAAATCAGCCCGCCAGAATCTGCGCATGATGGCCAAGCTGCTTGATATACCGTCCGCAGAGTACGATGATTTCGAAAACGACGTCTACGAGTTTACGGAATTGGCTGAGTTCTTTGACATGCCGCTCATGACCTATTCGTCCGGCATGCTTGTCCGCTTTATGTTTGGGACTATGACCTACAAGTCCGCAGACATCATGGTTATCGACGAAATCATCGGAGCCGGGGACGCGCGCTTTTTCTCCAAAGCCCAGCAGAGGGCGGAAGCGTTATTCAAGACGTCTAAAATCCTTCTTCTTTCCTCTCATGCAGCGGAGGTTACCTACGAGCTATGCAACCGCGCGATCTGGCTGGAGAATGGAACAATCGCCATGGACGGATCCCCTCGCGACGTGTGGGACGCCTATAGAGCGTCTCTCGCCGCCTGATGCGAAGCCCCACTCCGGATTGCTGAACGGGTGTCGTCACATCGACACGGCAGCAGACATTTAGAGTCTTCGAACATGATTGTTCGTGCGGAAACTCTCAGGGTATCCGCAGAGGCATTCCACATTTCTGGCTGGGTCGATATGAACCCGGACGACTGTCTTTCGCTGGAGCTGCTTATCAAATCGCGAAGCGGTGTCCGTTCAAGACGCCAGGTTGCTCTCCTGCATGGACGCGCGGCCCTGCCGCATCCGGGATGCGTTTTCTCGGCCTATGGCGGAGTTCAGACTGGGGAGGTGGCTTGCATCGAGGCCGTCTTGCAGACGCGGCACCAAGGGATTCTTGTTCAAACGCTTTTTCCCGAGCCGAAGGCCCGCCGCATGTACAGACGGTTGCGTCAGTCTGTGGGTCGCTGGCGACGGCGCGATGTCGAGCGGATAAGGGTGAAATACGCGCGTTTTGACTTCGCTGCCCCTTCTAATGGGACGCTTTTAATCAATGCAGCGCTGGGCGGGGGCGGGGACGCCCACGCGCGTGTTATCATCGAAGAAGAAAAATCTCGGGGTCGACCGGTTTCGATCCTGACCTTCGACCCCGATCGTCTCTCATACGTGTTCGAGAATGAAGGCGAAACGATCACACATCTGGATCGCGTCGGCTTCGAGACGGCTTTGTCCGCCGACTGGTCGCGTATTGTGGTCAATAGCCTTGTCACCGTCCCGCAGCCGCAAAGACTGATGCGTTCGATCCTTGGCGCGCGGGGCAATGCGACCCTGCATGTCCATCTCCACGATTATTACCCGATCTGTCCATCGCCCCATCTGCTTGATTCGGCGGATCGCTTCTGTGGCGTGCCCCCAGTCTCGATTTGCGCGCTCTGCCAACGCGGGAATCCGAATGGGCATTTCTCCCTGATGGGCTCCGACACGATGACGGAATGGCGAGCACAATGGGCGGCGTTTCTGCAGCAGCCTGACGAGATCGTCCTGTTCAGTGACGATGCCCGTAAGCGACTATTCGACGTTTTTCCGGACATCGATCCGAAACGGATTAAGATCCGTCCTCACAGCGTCCCGACGATGCAAGCCCGGCCCTACAATCCCACCGGCAGGAATATCGCTATATTTGGAACCTTGTCCGTCGCGAAAGGCCGCGATGTCGCGATGGCGCTCGAACGTCATCTGCGCGCGAGGAGATCAGAGTGGATTCTGCATCATTTCGGAGGCGCGCCTCTTCCGCCTAGTACGCACTACCGATCGCACGGTCCCTATGTTCCATCCGCCATGCCAGATCTGCTGGCCGAAAATGACATCTCGGTCTGCTTTCTGCCTAGCATCGTTCCAGAGACCTTTTCTCTGGTGACGCACGAGTTGCTGTCCCTGTCGCAGCCAGTGGTTGTCTTCGACGTTGGTGCGCAGGCAGAAGCCGTAAAGACGCAGGGCCTAGGCGAGGCGATCCCGCTTTGGTCAGAGCCTGCCGAGGTGGTCGCGGCCTTCGAGCGATCTCGACTGAGCCGAAATTCTGCGCGGCGCTAAAGCCCAATTTATACATCGATCAGTCGATGGTACCGTCCTTTACGTCTCGGATCGAATAGGAGAACGCGCCAGCGGTAAGCAAAATCGTCGCGAACGACGGATATAGCGATCATAGGTGCCTTCGTTCCCTCGCTATATGATGCGCCTTCAAGCGCAAAACAGCAAAACCTCAAACTCTGAAAACAGACCCTTATCTGGGGCAGCCCAAATATTGACTGACAAATCTTGTGTAGAGACAGGCAAGTAGTTTTAGGGGAGGGCCACTATTTTGCCATTCTGTCCGTCCATCAGAACGTTAGAACTGACGGAATACAAAGAAGGCTGGGCCCTTGACCAATTAGTTCGAGATCGGCAGATGACGCCAACTTGACTCTGAAAAGTCAGTCGAAAGGTAGAGCCTTAAATGTGTGGAATCATTGGAATTATTGGCAATAAGCCGGTTTCACATCGTTTGGTCGATGGCTTGGTTCGGCTGGAATATCGCGGCTACGATAGTGCGGGTCTTGCTGTCATGGGATCGCAAGGTATTTCGCGCCGTCGTGCCCAAGGCAAAATCATTAACTTGCGGGCGGCGTTGGAGGCGGATCCAGTCGACGCCCATATCGGTATTGCGCATACACGTTGGGCCACCCATGGGGAGCCGAGCGTCGGAAATGCCCACCCCCATAAGGCGGGCCGCGTGACGCTTGTTCACAACGGAATCATCGAAAATTATGCTGAGATCCGCGAAAAACTCTCACATCGAACGTTTTTGTCAGAGACTGATACGGAAACGGCCGCGCATCTGATTGACGACTACCTAGAGCAGGGTGCCAGCCCGCGGGAAGCGATTTCCCAAGCTTTGCAGGAAATTCGCGGCGCTTATGCGCTCGGAATTTTGATTGCGGCAGATCCTGAGGGTGCACCTGCCGGAAAAAAGGAAATTTACGGCGCGCGTCACGGCTCTCCTTTGGCGATCGGATTTGGTAAAGGGGAACATTATCTAGGGTCCGATGCCCTAGCACTGGCTCCATTGACCGATAAAATCATGTATCTCGAAGAAGGGGACTGGGCTGCGCTAAGAGAAGATGGCGTCGATGTTTTTGATAAAAAAGGGGCGCCAGTTGAGCGCGATATTGTTAAAGTAGAACGCGAAGATAACTTCCCGGAAAAAGGGAACTTCCCTCACTTTATGCTCAAAGAAATTTATGAGCAGCCAGAGACGCTGGCGGCAACAGCCTCTCATTATCTGGATATAGATAGCTTATCGCCTGACGTTCCAGCGGGCCTGGACTTCACGGATGTGTCTCGTCTTGTCATTGTCGCGTGTGGGACAGCTTTTTACGCGGGCATGGTCGCCAAATACTTGTTTGAGCGGTTTGCCCACCTTGCCGTCGATATCGATATCGCCTCAGAGTTTCGTTATCGCAATCCTGTCTTGCAAAAGGATGCGTTGATGCTGGTTGTCTCACAAAGTGGGGAAACGGCGGACACGCTTGCGGCCTTGCGCTACGCAAAGCAAGAGGGCCTAAAAACTGCTGCGCTTGTGAATGTCATGAGTTCTTCGATGGCCCGCGAAGCAGACATTGCTATGCCGATACAGTGTGGTCCCGAAATTGGCGTCGCGTCTACGAAAGCCTTCACCTCACAGGTTTGTGCCCTCGCGACATTAGCGATCGTGGCGGGCGCTTCACGTGGGGTCATTGCAAAGGATGTCGTGCAGGATTTGACGCGCGATATTATAGCCGCTCCTGAAAATGTCGCGAAAGCTCTAGAGCGCAATGGGGATATTGCGCGGGTTGCAACGCAGCTTATGACGGCTCGCTCAGCCTTTTTCCTAGGGCGCGGTGTTATGGTGCCTATCGCTCTGGAGGGCGCCCTTAAGCTTAAAGAAATTTCGTACATTCACGCAGAAGGATATGCCGCTGGCGAACTCAAACACGGCCCGATCGCTCTGATTGAGAAGGGGACACCTGTCATTGCCGTTGCGCCGATGGATGACCTTTTTGAAAAGACGATTTCTAATCTCCAAGAGGTGGCCGCTCGCGGCGCTCGTGTGATGTTATTCACAGATGCCGCTGGGGCGGCAAAGGCCAAAGACATCGCGGAGATCGTTGTGGCTCTTCCCGAAGCGAGTAGTCTCACAGCGCCTATCATTCAGGCTGTCGGGCAACAATTATTAGCCTATTATACGGCCGTAGAGTTAGGGACTGATGTCGATCAGCCCCGCAATTTGGCAAAATCTGTTACAGTTGAATAGCCTTGGGCCCCCGTGCCAGTTAAGACGGTATGACTTGCCCGTTACGCATTATTATTACGGCTTATAATAGTGCGGCCTTTCTTCCTGACTGTTTAGCGGCTCTTTGCGCACAGAGTTTTTCAGACTTTGAGGTCGTGATTGTCGATAATGGCGGTACGCCTGACGGGGCGCATAAAATAGACCTGCCGGACGACCGTTTTTCGCACATTCTAAGCCCCGTGAATGATGGTTTCTCGGGTGGTTTCGTTCGCGGAGCCGAAGGTGCGGCAACGGACTGGCTGATGAGCCTTAACCCTGACACAGTTTTAGACCCGGACTGTCTTTCGCATTTAATGCGCTCTGCGGAGACGATGGGGCGCCCCGCTATGGTTAGTCCTGTGCTGTATCAAGATGCGGGGCAGGCTGTACTTGATGGGGCTGGCGATAGCTTGTCGATATGGGGTATAGCGTGGCGCAATGGCTACGGTCATAGTCCCGAAGTCCTCCCAGACCGTGCTTTCTCAGAAGTGTTTAGCCCGACGGGAGCCGCCGCCCTTTATCGCCGGGAAGCCTATGAAAAGGCTGGCGGATTTGACGCTGATTTCTTCTGCTATATTGAAGATGTTGATCTGGCTGTCAGGATAAGAGCCATGGGCGGGCGATGTTTATTGGTTCACGCTGCAACGGGTCGTCACGTTGGTGGACATTCTACGCAGGATTTACCGGGTTTTGCGATGACCCATACCGTGCGGAACTCGCCTTTGATGATAGGGGGAAGCCTGCCTGTACCCTTACAGTGGGTGGTGTGGACATTCTACCGATTGGGGCAATATATCTTACAACGGCGTGCGCTGCGCAGCGGCAGCCCTCGGGATCGAGCGATCGCACAATTTAGACGCGACGGCTTTGCTCTCGCTCGAGACCGTCGTCATCTGATCGATAAGAAACGAAAATCACGTCCTCGCTATCCGTTTATGGCGTCTATGCGTCTTGCCCGTCGCTTGCATTGGGGCGTGTCAGGGTTTCGTCATCACCGCCTTTTGGCTTGGCCTTGGCGCTAAAGTCTGCTCACATTTTCTAGGGGGAGACGAACCGAGGTTCCGTCAAAGAGCGAGATGATAATTATTTGTGGTCGCGTTATCCGATTTTAAAACAAAATTGCTTATACCTAAAAGTCGATAATCAATAACGCGGTCGCGACGTGGCAACCGAGTTGAGAGATAGGCTTTGCGCATGACGCAGATATTTCCAGTCATAATGTGTGGGGGTTCAGGAACCCGGTTATGGCCTGTATCCCGGAAGAAAGCCCCCAAACAATATCAACCGATTATGTCAAAGCGTACGATGTTGCAGGAAACAATTCTGCGTATCCATGCCTCTGAAAACCCAACCGTCAAAAACGCGAGTCTTGTTTGTTCTGAAACCCATCTCGACACCGTTCAAAAGCAATTCCTTGATATTGAGAAAACGCCCCACAAAATTATTCTGGAACCTATTGGTCGAAACACAGCCCCGGTGGCCGCTATCATTTCTGAGGAGTTTAAAGACGAGGACGAAGGCCTGATTTTGCTCTTACCCGCAGACCATCACATTGCAGACCCCTCTGGGTTTTGGGACGCTGTTGAAGCGGGCATTGAGTCAGCCCGACAGGGTAATTTGGTGACGTTTGGAATCCAGCCGAGACACGCCGAGACGGGTTACGGATATATTCAAGCGGGTCAGTCGCTCACAGCCCGATGCGTTCAGGTGGCCGAGTTCGTCGAAAAACCTGACCTCAGCACGGCGAAATCTTACTTGGAGGCAGGGACATATTTCTGGAATGCGGGGATTTTCTTATTTTCGCCTCGGGCGATGATTTCCGCTTTCGAAGCGCATGCGCCTGATATTCTCGAGGCCTCAAGGCAAACCCTGTCTGTCTCGGTCCGACGGGATATTGTTGTCCATCTGGATCGCGATAAATTTCAAACCTGTCGCAACGAATCCATTGATTATGCGATCATGGAAGCTGCTAAAAATGTCACGATGGTCTGCCCCGTTTCAATTGGCTGGAATGATATTGGCTCTTGGGAAGCGCTGCGAAACTATAGGGTTCCCGACGCGAAAGGGGTTGCTGAAATCGGTGATATTATATCGATCAATTGCAAGAATTCCCTATTTCGATCGGACGGCCCTATGGTAGCCGCGATCGGTTTGGAAAACATCATTATTGTTGCAACAGGCGACACTGTTCTGGTGGCTAAGGCCGACGATACCCAATCTGTCAAAGACATTGTCGAAAAGCTTAAGGCGGAAAATCGCCAGGACCTTCTATGACCGAGCAGGCGTTCAAGGATAAAGCGACGCAGCTAAAGGACTGGACGCACCTGGCGCTTGAAAGTTGGGCTATTGCGGCTCGCGACCCTCGAGGCGGATTTTGCGAACAAAGACACCCGGATGGTCAGGCGGACTTTGATCACATCCGGCGCGTTAGAGTTCAAGCGCGCCTCACCTATGTCTATGCCCATGCCGCCCATTTGAATTGGTATGACGGCGCGAAAGCGGCCTGCGATCAGGCGTGGAATTTTGTGGTGACCGCCGGGATGCAGGGCGGCGATCATGGCTGTGCCCACCTTGTTTATGGCGATGGTCGACTGAAGGACGGTCTGCGCGATCTTTATGCGCAGGCCTTTATTCTGCTGGCAGGGGCTTGGCGCTACCGGGCCTTCGGGGATCAGGTTGCGCTGTCTGTTGCCGAAGAGACGCTATCCTTCATTGATAAGACATTGAGGGCGGACAATGGCGGATGGTTGGAAAGTTGGCCGCTGCGTGAGGGACCGCGACGACAAAACCCACACATGCATCTTTTTGAAGCGTTTATCGCTTTGTACGATGCGACGCAGAATTCCAAATATCTGGACTATGCCGACCATATATATGCGCTATTCAAAGCCCATTTTTGGGATGCGGAACAAAAGGTCCTGCTCGAATTTTTCGAGGATGATTGGTCTCCCGCGGGTGATGGCGGGCCGGTCGAGCCTGGGCATATGATGGAATGGTGTTGGTTATTAGGGGAATATCAGCGCGTTTCAGGTAGGGATATGAGCCACTATTGTGATGCTCTTTTTAGAGCCGGGCTAGAGCGGGGTCTTGATAAGAAAAGCGGTCTCATCTGTGATGTCGTCTCACTCAAACCGGAGGGCGCGATGGCGCCGACTTTCAGAAGCTGGCCTCAAACAGAGCTTCTTAAAGCCGCTATCGCGCAAGCCAGAAGGGGTCACAGAAACGGATTAGAGTGGGCCAATAAGACGATCGACAACTTGATGATGCGATATTTAAATGTCGATGTGCCAGGTGGGTGGGTGGATACGTTGGATGCGGCTTACAGGCCGGTCAATTATATTATGCCATCCAGTACATTTTATCATTATTTTTGTGCCGCAGCGGAAGTCGACGCGCTTCGTAAAGAGCTGGTGAACAACGCGTTGTAAAACTCTACGGCGTGAGGCGTTTAAGATCAGCCTCAACCATCTCACAAATCATATCGTCTAGCGAGGTTGAGGCTTCCCAGCCGAGCTTTTCTTTGGCTTTAGAGGGATCGCCCAAAAGAATATCGACTTCGGCGGGGCGGAAAAGTTTCTCATCGATGACGACATAATCATTCATATCGAGCCCAATATATTTGAAGGCGATATCGCACATGTCGCGGACGGTCGTTGTTACCCCAGTCGCAATTACATAATCGTCGGGCTCATCTTGTTGCATCATCAACCACATGGCCTCGACATAATCGCGCGTATGGCCCCAGTCGCGCTTGGCATCAATATTTCCAAGACGAAGCTCATCGGCAAGGCCAAGTTTGATCCGCGCAACAGCATCCGTCACTTTTCGGGTCACGAATTCAAGGCCGCGTAAGGGCGACTCGTGATTAAACAAAATTCCGCTTGAGGCGTGAAAGCCAAAGCTCTCACGATAATTGACCGTCAGCCAGTGAGCGCACACTTTGGCGACCGCGTAAGGTGAGCGTGGATGAAACCGGCTGTCTTCGTTTTGCATAGGCTCATTGTTCAACCCATACATTTCCGAGGATGAGGCTTGATAGAAACGTGTATCCGGCTTCATAAGCCGAACCGCTTCTAACAAATTGACCACACCCAGTGCCGTCACTTGTGTGGTCAAAAGTGGTTGGTCCCAAGATGTCGTGACAAAAGACTGCGCCGCGAGGTTATAAACCTCATCGGGCTGCACGTCTTGGATGATGCGCGCGAGTGAGGCGACATCTAAAAGGTCACCATCGAGAATTTTGACGTCGTCACGAATGCCAAGCCAGTCTAAGCGCATCAGGTTGACGCCGGAAAAACTTGTACGGCGCACCATGCCATAAACGTCATAGCCCTTATTCAAAAGGAACTGGGCAAGATAAGCCCCGTCTTGGCCTGTAACCCCTGTGATAAGTGCGGATTTCGTCATGTCACATGACCCTTAGAAAAGCAGATTGATCGCCTGGATAGAAGCCTACTGATGATTGCGCTCAGCTTTTCAAGTTGAAAAGTCTGTATGTGGGGCTGCAATCCTATACGGTGCGGGACACCGCCCTTGCCAGAAACGAGTCCGTAAGCGACAGGGCAACCATGTCTGCGATGGATAATCAAAGCTCGGGTTTACCACTCCCTGAAACAAGTCGCCCGCTTGTGCTCGATGTGGACGGCACGATGATCCGGTCGGACATTACGCATGAAATGCTATTTGAGGGGGCGAAGCGGAGGCCTTGGGCGATCCCGAAAATGGTGTGGTTGGGGCTGAAGTCAAAACCGGCGCTCAAACAATATCTCGTGGCGCGGATTGGTCATCACCTCGCCATTGAACATGTTCCGCTAGAACCGAAAGCGGTGGCGCTCGCCAACGCGGCGAAGGCGCAAGGGCGGGCGGTTTATCTCTGTTCCGGCTCAGAGGAATCGCTCGTGAAACGCCTCGGCGCGATATTGCCTTATGTCGATGACAGCTTCGGCACGACGCCCGATTATAATATGACCTCGAAGAATAAGGCCGCGTTCTTGTCGGATCGTTTTCCGGAGGGGTTCGACTATGCGGGAAACTCCACGCAGGATTATGCCGTCTGGGCGGTCGCGCAGAAAGCCTACGCCATCCGCCCGCCACATGACACGAAATTTCGGACGTCGGCAACGGGGGAGCCGGTGGAGATACTGGAAGAGCGAGGGCTGCAGCTGCCGAAAGGCTGGACTTCCGGTGATATGTGGTATGCTGTGATGCCCGGCCTGTTTATCGCCGTGCTGATTTATATGGTGGAGTGGCGAAATCAAACGATAAACCCGAGCGAAATTTTCGCGCAATTTGATGTGCGGTGGCTCGGCGGACTCTTTGGGCTTTTCTTCCTGACTTACACGCTCGATGCGTTTCGCGGGATGGCGAATGTTCACCGATACCGCCAAGATCCAGGCGAGCGCGAACGCTCCTTCGCGGCAGGTCACCTATCCTTTAAGTTTGGCATGGTGGCTGGGCTGGTTTGTCTGATGATTGCTTTAGGGTTCAGTGCGCTGGCAGCCGGGCCAGTGATCAGTGCGATCTTGGTAGCCATCCTGATCGCGGCATGGATCGGTCACGATCGCGGTCCAGTAATGAAATGGGCGGTGCGGATTGTTCAAGCTGGATTGATTGTCTTGATCGCTGCGCTGTTGACCTAATCCGCCCCCGCCCTTGCATCCGAACCCAAAATCCTCCTAGGGTTAGTCCAAGGGGACATTTCGCGATAAGGGGATCAACCACGTGCAAAGTAGCTTCGGTCTTTTGAACTGGGCCATTGTCGCCGCTTACCTCGTCGGCAATCTCTATCTGGGCTACCGGATGAGCCGCCGGGTGGCCAATGCACAGGACTATTATCTGGGCGACCGTTCAACGCCCTGGTGGGCGATCGGGATTTCGGTGGTCGCAACCTACGTTAGCGCTCTATCGTTCTTAGGCGGTCCGGCCTGGGCTTATGGCGACGGCATGGCGGCGCTGGCGATCCATGTGAACTATCCCATCGTGATCTTTGTGGTCGTCGCCGTGTTTCTCCCGTTTTTCTTCAATAGCGGCGTGGCGTCCATCTATGACTATTTGGAGCGCCGGTTCGGGCGGTCGTCCCGCACGGTGATGAGCATCCTCTTCCTGATCACGCAAAGCATCACAACGGCCTCAATTCTAACAGCCACAGCCGTCGTCATCACCTTTGTCACGGGTCTCGATCCGCGCTGGGCGGTCGTCATTATGACAGGGATCGTGTTGGTCTATACGCTGATGGGTGGCATGAATGCCGTCATCTGGACGGATGTCTTGCAAGGGATCATCCTCTTTATCGGCGCGGGGCTCGTCCTCTATTTCCTGCTCGATGCGGTCAGTCCGCTATCCGGTGCAATGGAAACGCTGGCCAGTGAAGGTAAGCTCAACCCGCTTCGCACCGAACTCGATTTCACCGTGGCTCCGACCGTTTGGGCAGGCGTACTCGCCATGACTCTGTTCCACATCACCGTCTACGGCACGAACCAAATGATGGTGCAGCGCGCATTGGCGGCCAAGACATTAGGCGACGCGAAGAAAAGCTACCTGATGATGGGCTATGGGGCCTTCTTTATCTATTTTCTCTTCTTCTTCGTTGGCGCGCTCCTCTTTGTGCATTTTAAAGGCGCGCCCTTTGATCAGCCCAATGAGATCATCTTGCGCTTCTCTGAGAGCCTCGCCGTGCCAGGCCTGATGGGCATTCTAGCGGCGGCTGTCCTGTCAGCGTCCATGTCGAGCCTCTCCTCGGCGCTCAATAGCTTGGCCACGATCAGCGTCACAGACTTTTGGAAACCCTTTGTGCGTAAAACGGATAATGAGTTGAAGCTGTCACGGATATTCACGACGCTTTGGGCGCTGCTCGTCATTCCGATGGCCTTTGCCTTTATCAGCAGCGGCGGGTCGATCCTGGAGGCGCTGTCGCGCGCCGGGTCTTACTTTGTCGGCGCGAAGTTGGCGCTCTTTGGTATGGGCTTCTTTTCCAAACATGTCAGCGAACGCGGCCTGCTGATTGGGGTCGCCGCGGGCTTTATCGGGATGATCATCTTTGTCGGCTTTGGGGGTCTGCTCGGTGTTGGTGGCTTATTCCCGGAAATCGCCTGGCCCTGGTATGTGGCGATTGGCGGCGTCATCAATATTGCCGTCGCGTGGATCGCCTCAGTGCTGCTCGATGGGTTCCAGAAAGAGTGGCACCCGCAAACTGTGCCGGGTCAGATCAAAGCCTTCCGCGAAAGCGGTCGTGCTCAAAAAGCGGACGGCTGGTACATAGTGCCCGGCAAGATTGACCGGGCAGCGTGGGGTCTGCCCATCCTCTTTATCGGGATTATGCTGTTCCTCGCCTGGTTCGGGACATTGGGCTAAGGGAGGCTTAAGGCGCTTTGCCGAAGGTCTGCATCGGATCCGGGACGGTGATTGTACCAAGATTGCGCGCTTTGTTAAACTCCCGCAGGCGTGCAAACACGTCTACGCCGACTTGGGCATAGAGATCGAGCAAATCGACAAGAACCCAATTTTCGCGGATGAGGCCGTCTTCCATGCGCCAGAAATCCAGACTGCGGAGCAGGACTTCTTTGCCCGCCGGGGCAATGCCCATCCAGCCATCTTCTGACAGGGTCAGGCGCATATTCGGCCAGCCTGTCTCGCAGACATAATCACCCTGCGCGAACCAATGGCTCATCAGATCGCCAGCCGCGTCCAACTTGCGGTCCGGCATACCACGCAGGAACGGGATCTGGTGCCAATGGCGGAAGCCAGAAATCCCGCGCCCTGTGCCAATACCCGCTGGACCGTACCAATTGCTTTGCGGGTGCCAGTAAGTCTCGAGTTTCATCACGGCCGGATCAGGCTCTGCCGGGTGCCGACAGAGATCGGTCAACATATTGATGACGTGATCCATGGTCGCTTGACCATCGCCGGAGACGCGTAATCCATCGCCGCTCATCGGGGCGGGCGTACAAAGAAACTTGCCGAGCTGCGGCGCCATCGGCCAAGCGCCCGCTTGCATCATCAGTTCAGGAATATCCCAAATGGCCTGCATTTCTGTGATCTGGCCGTCTTCGATGCGGAAGAATTCGTGATAGCGCATATGCGCCAAGTGGCCCGTCGGCGGAATGTCGAGAAATGGCGCGAGGAACGTGCCCATATAATTGCCCATGCAGCCAATCCAGTCTTGGCCCTCTGGTGTCGTTCCAGCCAATAGGATCATGTCGCGGCGTTCAAAATCCGGCATCGCCTTTTGCAGCGGGGAGAGGGCAATATCCGCAAAGGCCTTAAATCCAGTCACCGTGCCGAAGGGGTGGCAAAGATTTAGGGTTGCCTCAGGATGAAATAATGTCGCCGCTTGGGCGTGAGCACTGGCTAAGTCTCCATTGGCCAGACTCTGGCGGAACGGACGGATCAGGGCTTTCAGGTCATCCGGGGACACAGGCTGGCTCCTTAGAAACACGTGAGATCGGGTAGAGGTATAGGCGGCTTCGCACCGACCTCTACCGCTCTATGATGCGAAAATACCACAATATTCAAGAAAATTGCATCCGAAGTCAAAATTTCCTTGCGCATCTATAATGAGGCGCCCAACGTAGCAAGCAATCCAAAATCATGTCGCTGTGCAGGGGAGTCTTATGCGCAAGTCCACTCGGGGTCTTCTTCTTTCATCCGCCATTCTCGCGATCGCTATGCCGGCTCAGGCGCAGATCGAAGACGAAATCATCGTCACGGCGACCAAGCGGGCGGAAAGCCTGCAAGATGTTTCGCTGTCCGTTTCAGCCTTTGGCGAAGAACAGATTGAGCGCGCAGGCCTAGATGACGTCTCACGCCTCGAACTGGTGGTTCCGGGTGTAAACTTCTCATTTGCGGGTAACGATGCGAAATTCAACGTTCGCGGTGCCAACAGTTCCAACACATTTGGCGACAACGCCTCTATCGTTGGTGCTTTCGTCGATGGCGTTTACAAAAACCGCGCTTCGCAACAATCCCGCGCTTTGTTTGATGTCGAGCGCATCGAATTCCTGCGCGGTCCGCAGGGCACTCTTTACGGTCGCAACACCTTCGCTGGCGCGCTGAATATCATCACGGCACAGCCAGAGCTTGGCGAAAAATCAGCCGGTATTGAGGCGACCTATCAGCGCTTTGATCGCCTGACAACAGAGGGCTTCGTCAACATTCCACTGGCTGAAAATGTGGCGCTTCGCGTTGCGGGTCAGCTCGATAAGGGCGACGGTTATATCATCAACGATGCGGGTCCAGATATTGGCGCCCAAGATGAGCGCGCCATCCGCGCCTCCCTGCTGTGGCAGCCGAACGATCAGCTCGACGTCACACTGCGCTTCCAGCACGCCGCAGAAGACGGGCTAGAGGCGGGCCTATTCGGCTATACTTTCCTGTGCCGCACGGAAACGGCGGACGGCCTGACCGATCCATTTGGCCCTGTCACCAACTGTAACAACCCGGTTCGCGGCTCTGGCGGTCGCGGCACAGCGGCGAATGATCCGAACGGCGGCGATCCATACCGTATCAGCCAGGACTATGTCCGCCCGGTTGATCTGTTCGAATATGTCTACAGCGCCCATATCGATTATGACTTTGGTCCAGCAACACTGCGCTCGATCACCAGCTTTACCGACTTCCAGAACGACATTGATTTCGACTTTGACTTCTCGCCCACGCCCAACAGCAACGGCGCCTATGACGAAGAGTTAAGCGCGTTCACGCAAGAGTTCCAACTGGTTTCCAATGGTCAAGGCCCGCTGCAATATACCGCTGGACTGTTTTACTCCAATGACGAACTGCGTCAGAGCTTCTCCATCTATCAGCAGACCGCTCGAGATGATAGCACACGGGGATCAGTTGTTGTTCCAGCGATAATCGTCAATGAGATGGGGCAGACTGAAGACATTACTGCCACTTTGCTGACGGGCACAGATATCGTATCGCGGGATACGGTCATTGGTGGTTTCTTTGCCGACAACGCGGTTGTCGATACGGAGTATTTCGGGATCTTTGGTGAGCTCGAATATTCAATCAGCGAAAAACTCCGCGTGATCGGTGGCCTTCGTTACAATGACGAAAGTAAAGAACTGTCTTGCGGCGGGTCGAACTTCTCCGGCGGTGACCGCGTTGTGAATGTGCTGCCAAATCTGGCCGGGGCGTCGCCTGACGTGCTGCCGGTACGCGCGTCGGAAGCCTTTACATTTAACTGTGACGCCCGCGATCAGGTTCGCCGTGACCGCTCATATGATAATGTCACGTGGAAGGCGGGCGTGGAGTATGATGTCAATCCAGATGTCATGGTCTACCTCACAGGTTCGACGGGGTATCTGTCTGGTGCGGTCTCCACAGGGGCCGAAACGGATGAGCAGGAATCACAAGTCTTCGAAGGCGGCTTCCGCTCACGTCTTCTCGATGGTGATCTGACACTGAACGGTGCGGTTCACATCACTCAATATGATAATTTGTTGACACAGCGTCAGCGTCCAGAAGGCGGTATCGTTGTGACAGAATCCGTCAATGGCGGTGAAATCGATGCCTGGGGCATTGAATTTGATGCAGTCTGGGTTCCGGCGGATAATTGGACCCTGACGGCCGCGATCACTTACCTCGACAGTGAGTTTGGAGAGTTTGGTCAGAACAACCCGTATCAAGCCTTCAATGGTCGGGTGGAAGCCACATCTTCGATTGATGATAACGGTGTACGCAGTACTGGATTATCGAGTATCTTTATCCAGCAAGACGGCAATACCACACCCTGGTCCCCAGACCTGACAGCGGCATTCTCAGCGGCCTACACCTTTGACATGGGTGATAAGGGTCAGCTGACTCCGTACGCGCAGTTCTACTACTCTGATGGCTATAACACGTCGAACCTTCTGGCGACGGATCCGAACCAGCAGCAGGATAGCTTTACCAAGACAGACTTCCGTCTGATTTGGGACGCGCCGGAAGGCAATTACTCTGTCGAGGCTTTCGTTGAGAATCTTGAGGATGAGGCCGTTCTCGCCCGCGGGAACAATAACTCTGACGATATTGTTCAGACGTCCTTCCTTTATCCGCGCAATTACGGTGTGACCGTCAAAGCGCGCTTCTAGGCTCTCTCTGGGGTCGAGCCTTTCGGGGGATAGGCTCGACCCCTCTCTTATTTGACTGTGGGACACGCTGTCGTGACAACGACATCACTTCAATCGCGGATCGTCCGCTACGCCGACCTTATTCCGTGTCGGGACGCTTTCATTGACACGCGCACGCCGGGCTCTGACCGGAAAGAAAATTTCACCATCATCGGCCCAGGCGTTTCGGAAAATCCAAAGCAGCATATTCACATTGCCGAGCCGCATGGCTTTAATATTGGCGGCGCGCGCCAACCGCCGGGTTGCACCAACTCCCAACATAGCCATGAAACGGAAGAAGTCTTCTTCGTGCATACGGGGACTTGGGCCTTTAGGCTGGGCGAGCATGGCGACATGGCCGAAATCGTTCTTAAGCCAGGCGATTTGATTTCCATCCCAACGCAGCTTTTCCGTGGCTTTGAGAATATCGGTGAGGATGAAGGCTATCTCTGGGCGATCTTGGGCGGGGATGATCCGGGGCGTGTTCTCTGGGCGCCGCACGTTTTTGACATGGCCACAGACTATGGTTTGGTGCTGCTTGAAAACGGAAATTTGATTGATGTTGCGGCGGGCCAGATCATACCGTCCAATATGGCCGCTATGCCGCGCACAACTGCTGCCCAAGTCGCTGCGCTACATACGCTGGATGATGCGGCCCTAGCCCGCTGTTGCGTGCAAGACGGTCAGCCCGGTTCATTAATTGGCCCTACGGGCGCGCTCAGCTGGGAGCATAGCTTTACCGTCGATCGGCTGCATCTGAAACCCACAGAAAGGTCCGAGACGACGGTCCTGTATCGTCCCGATGTGCTTTTCGTGCATAAAGGTCAGGTAGACGTGCAGGTGGATGACGAAATGGTGAGCTTACAACCCGGTGACACGTTCACTATCCCGAAAGGGGCGGTGCGATCTTGGACGTCAAAGGACGGTGCGGACATCCTGCGCGTGTTGGGCCAATGCGCTTAGACGGCAAGCGCGTGCTGGTCACCGGCGCGTCCAAAGGCATTGGGCGTGGCATCGTGGAAACGCTGCACGGAGCGGGCGCAGCGGTTGTCGGGGTCGCGCGCGGGGCTGCGGATTTGGACGCTATCAAATCCGACTTAGGCGACCGGTTTGACGGCTGGGCTTATGATGCCGCATCAGATGATTTTCTGGAGGCGATTGAGAGATCAGAGCCGTTTAATATTCTGATCAATAATCTTGGCACAGCGCGTCACGCAAAGCTGGCGGACACGCCAGATGCCGATTTGGACTTGGTCCTCAACGTCAATCTCCGCGCGACCTTGCGGATTACGCGGGCCGTGACAGCGCGAATGCGCGCGGGCAGCTCTGTGGTCACTATCACCTCGCAGATGGGCCATATTGGTAGTCCGAAACGCGTTGTTTATTGCGCGACAAAGCATGCGCTCGAGGGGATGACGAAGGCGCTGGCCGTAGAGCTTGCCCCGCAGAATATTCGGGTAAACTCTGTCGCGCCCACTTTTGTGCGCACGCCTTTGACGGAACCCATGCTAGCCGATCCGGACTTTGCCGCTTGGGTCAACAGCATGATACCCCTCGGTCGTGTGGCAGAGGTTCAGGATCTGGCGGATGCGGTTCTATATCTCGCCAGCGCCTCATCAGTGACCGGCCATAGCTTGCGTGTGGATGGCGGTTGGACGGCGCGATAAGGCGAAACAATGAGAAGTTACGAAACCTGTCAGATCAAAGGCGCGCTGCCGATCACGCGCGTCGCGACATCCTCAGAGCCTGTCATGCTAAACCCCACGCCTGGGCGACGGATGGACTTGCCGGGTTTTGAAGAGCGGTTTGTCGACTTCCCTGACTATATTTTCCGTATCACCGATGACATCTGGCATAAGCGTGATCTGGATTATATCGCCGATTGCTATGCTGAGAATTGCCTCATTCATACACAGACTGGCGATATCACTGGCGCGCAGACGGTGATCGATAATACGGCGGCGACCTTAGTCAGTTTTCCCGATCGCCGATTGGATGCCGATAATGTTGTCTGGTCCAAGGACCCAGATCCGGCGGGAGATATCTTTTATTCGTCTCATCGGATTACGTCGAAAATGACCAATTTGGGTCCATCTGAATTTGGTCCTGCGACAGGTCGATCTATTCGCGTGACGACATTTGCGGATTGCGCGACGCGCGACAATGATATTTTCGAAGAATGGCTGGTCCGAGACTACGGCGCGATTGTTCGCCAAATGGGCCATGATCCGCTCGAACGTGCTAAGGCTCAAGCGGCAGACGATGTGGCTGCAGGTCATGATATCCACGCGCATCATAGCGCCGCGCGCGAGGCAATGGATCGCCCGACGGCTTTATTCGAAACGCCGTCTGAAGACGTGATCAAACGCTTGCTGGCTTCCGGGTGGTCGGATGCCAGCCTCTATGATTACCGCGCCAAAGGCGATTATCCCTATGAGGCGCGCCTTTATGGCCCGGACCAAATTGCGGCGACACGCGCCGACTGGCTCGCCCCTTTTGAAGATATTCAATTCCGCGCCGACCATATCTGCGAAGTGCCCTATCTGGGCGAGGCGGTCGATATTGCGCTCCGCTGGTCCATGACGGGCCGACATATCCACCCGGGGCGTTACGGCGAACCGACAGGGCAGACCATCTATATCCTTGGCATTAGCCAATTCCGCGTTCTCAATGACCTGATCTATGAAGAAGCGACCCTGTGGGACGATATTGGCGTGATGCGCATGATCGAAGGGATCCGCGCGCGTGGCCGGTAAACCCATCACACGCTTCATCGATGCGCACCATCATTTGTGGGACCTGACCGAGTGCCGTCATACATGGCTGCTCCAGCCCGGTCGGCGTTTCTTCGGCGACCCAGCGCCGATTGCAAAAAACTATCACGTCCCAGACTTTCGCGCCGATGTGGGCGAACTGCCTCTGGTGGGTTCGGTTCATATCCAAGTCGGCGTTGAGGAAGATCATTCAGTGGGTGAAACAGCTTGGCTGGCCGGGCAGGCGGAAACCTATGGCCTGCCAAGTGCGATTGTCGCCTTTTGCGACCTGACGAAAGAGACTGCACAAGCGGAATTAGATCGTCATCAAGCTTATACCCCGTTGCGCGGTGTGCGTCAGATTGTGGGGCGAGATGCGATTGAAGATGCGCGAAACGGGACAAATGCGCTATTAAACGATCCCCGCTTTGAAGCGGGCTTGCGGAGCCTGATCGCGAGGGACCTATCGTTCGATTTGCAGTTGACGCCGCCTTTGCTGAGCGCCTCAGCTGATCTGTTTGCCAAGGTAGAGGCCCTTCCTGTCGCGCTTTGCCATGCAGGAAGCCTGCAGGATTTCTCAGAGGAAGGCGTTTCGGATTGGGCGGCAGGCCTATCCCGTTTTGCCGAACTGCCCAATGCGATTTGTAAGCTCTCTGGCTTTGGCATGTTCAACCAGGATTGGTCGGCCGACAGCATCCGCGACTATGTCCTGCGCGTGATCGATATTTTCGGCCCGAACCGCATCGCGATTGGATCCAACTTCCCCGTCGATAAGCTTACCGCCAGCTATGCGGACACGATTGGCGCTTATATTGAGATCACAGAAGCGTTCTCTGATAAGGAACGGGACGCCATGTTTTACGGAACGGCGAAGCAGTTTTATCGCCTTTAGGCCTGTTTCTTTCAAACGGTCGCTTTTCAGATGAAATGAAAGTGTTTCACGTGAAACACTTGGTTCTCCGGTCACAGACTTGCGGTGTCAGTTCATCGAAATACCGTTCCCGAAACGCCCCTTCGGGACGTTCGCCTCGCGGCGGGATTTCGTACGGTCGGCTTCACCGACCTTAGACCCCTATGCGGGGAACGAAATCCAGGAAAAGACATGAGGTGTGACGGCCCCGCAAGAAACCCGTGGCAGCTTAAAAATCCTCGTGAACCTCAATTTGAGGTGGGTGCCGGAATTAACTGGACCACGATCCAGACAGAGCCAGCTCCCTAAGGATACAGTAAGGTCCGGTGGATTAGTGCCGCTCACAAAGTCCGCAGGAACCGTCGATTGTCATGTGGCGTCTTATGACATGTCCCGCAAGGGCTAAGATAGCGTGTGATGACAGCGATTATTCTGTTTCAGCGAGACGACTGGCCAGCCGTTCAATGCGCTCAGCGGCCTCTATGAGATTTTTCGCGGCCTGGGCTTCAGTTGCCTTTCGGTCATTTTCAGCTTGAGCATTATCGGCGGCTAGACTCCCAATGCGTCTTTCGACCTCGGCATCCACATTGCCGGAGATCTCATCCATTTCATCAATCAGGGTGATCCCGGCCATGACCATCAGGCGCAGATCCCCGACTTGTCCAAATTGATCCGCCATCTGAGAGACCCGGGCGTCCAGTTCTTGGCCAAGGCGCATGAGGCGCGCTTCATCCCCATCGTCACAGCCCAGCGGGTAGGCGCGTCCATTAATATTGAGGTTGACCTTGCCCATTACCGACCCTCATCCAAAGCGTCGCGAAGCGTTGTGATCGTTTGATCCAGTTCTGATCGGGTTTCACGCGACAGGGCTGCAAACTCTTCTTCGCGCGCGCCAAGCCGACTTTCCGCCGCTTGCGCGCGCGCCGTGGCTTCGTCCAGCTCCCGGGCGAGACGAGCGCGGTCCTCATCAAAGCCTTCTGTTTCAGAAACACGTGATTCGGCACGCCGCAGGCGTGTCAAAACGGGATCGAGAGCGCTATCCAGATGCGTCAAAGCCTGGGCCAGTTTTTCGCTGGCTTCAGAAAGCGAAACTGAATTTTGGGACGTGTCGTTCATGTCAGCGCTGTCAATGCCCTCATTACGGTTAAAGACCCGTTAGTAACGTTGAGATGGCGCAAGAATTGCCTTTCGCCAAGTAATAAATGAGGTCGCGAGGTTGCCCTTTAAAGGTGACGGCGTTAGGGCCGCTCTGCTTTTAGGTCCCGTCAGTTCGCCACCTTGCGCGAACGTAAAGAAAAGAATTTTCAAACCATTATGCCACTCCGCATCGCGATAAATGGCTTCGGACGTATTGGGCGTCTCGTGGCTCGGGCCTTATTCGAATATGATATTACGGATGTCGAATTAGCGCTGATCAACTCCCCAGGGGAGATTGAGACCTCGGCTCACCTACTGCGTTACGATTCCGTGCATGGTCGTTTCGCCGCGACTGTGGAGACCGGCGAAGACTGGATCGATTTTGGCCGAGGCCGCGTGCGGATGACGCGCGAACGCGATCCGGCGAAAGTGCCGTGGGGCGATGTTGATCTGGTGATGGAATGTACGGGCCTGTTCCGCACGCGGGAGCGATGCCAGCCGCATTTTGATGGCGGCGCGAAAGCCGTTCTGATTTCAGCGCCCGGAGACGGTGTGGATCAGACCGTTGTTTACGGCGTGAACCATGATCAACTCGGCGCGGATGACCGGCTGGTCTCCTGCGCGTCCTGTACAACCAACTGCTTGGCCCCGATCGCTAAAGTCCTCATGGACGCGGTTGGCATTCGCCGCGGCTTTATGACGACGGTCCATAGCTACACCCAAGATCAGCGGATTTTGGATAATTCGCATAAAGACCTCTACCGCGCGCGGGCCGCGGGGCTGAATATGATCCCGACCAGCACGGGCGCGGCGAAAGCCGTTGGGAAGGTGATCCCCGAATTAGAAGGCCGCCTCGCTGGCGCTGCTGTGCGTGTGCCGACCGCCAATGTCTCTATGATCGACCTCGCCTTTCAGCCGGAAATGAAAACGACGGCGGAGGACTTAAACGCCGCTGTCGAGCGGTCTGTCAAAGGCCCGATGAAGGGGATTATCTGCTATTCCCGCAACGCGCTCGTCAGCTCAGACCTGAACCACGATCCTCACAGTGCGACCTATGCGTCGCTGCTCACCAAGGTCTTGGATGGCGATCTCGTCAAAGTCATCGCCTGGTATGATAATGAGTGGGGCTTTGCGAACCGTATGATCGATGTGGCCCGCGTGATGGGTCAGCGTTTGGAGCTGGTGTAAGTCATGGATATTCGTCGTCTCGAAGAGGCTGACCTGAACGGTAAGATCGCCATCGTGCGCGTCGACTTTAACCTGCCACGGGATGAGAGCGGAGCTGTCACAGACAAGACGCGCTTGCTGTCCGCTGTGCCGACGATCCAGGCCTTGCGCGACGGCGGAGCGGCGGTCGTTCTGCTCAGCCATTTTGGCCGCCCCAAAAATGGACCGGATCAGGAAAATTCGCTCGGTTTCGTTCCGCCTCTCTTGGCCGAAGCCTTGGAAGCCCCCGTGCGGTTTTTGACGACACCAAACATCAATGTCCGCGACACGCTGGAGCCGGGCGATGTGCTGCTGATGGAAAATACGCGGTTCCTCGACGGGGAGACGTCAAACGATCCAGAATTGGCAAAGGACTTCGCTGCCTATGGCGATCTGTTTGTTATGGACGCCTTCTCAGCCGCGCACCGCGCCCATGCGAGTTCCGCCGGCATTGCTGATCACCTGCCGACTTACGCCGGCCTTGCCCTGGCGCGGGAGCTTGATCATTTGGCCCAAGCGCTCGATCATCCAAAAAAACCCGTCATGGCGATTGTCGGCGGAGCGAAAGTCTCGACCAAGATCGACCTGCTGGAAAACTTGGTCACAAAGCTCGACCGCCTCGCCATTGGCGGGGGCATGGCCAATACATTCTTGCTCGCGAAAGGGCTTGATGTGGGCAAAAGCCTCGCAGAGCCGGATTTGATCGGCAAGGCGACTGATATTTTGAACGCCGCTAAGAAAGACAACTGCGAGATTATCCTGCCAGTTGATGTCGTGACCGCAACCGAATTCAAAGCCGGCGCAGAGACCCAAGTTCGTTCCCGTGACGCGGTCAAACCGGATGAGATGATCCTCGACGTTGGGCCGGAGACCGTGAACGAAATCGTCGATGCAATGGATAAGTCCGAGACGCTGATCTGGAATGGCCCGCTCGGCGCCTTTGAAACCCCGCCCTTTGACACGAGCACGATCGAGGCCGCGAAATATGCGGCGAAGCTATCGCGTGCGGACAAGATAATCGCTGTCGCAGGTGGTGGAGATACGGTGGCGGCGCTTAACGCGGCCAAGGCCGTTGAGGATTTCACCTTCGTCTCGACCGCAGGCGGGGCCTTCCTCGAATGGATGGAGGGCAAAGTCCTACCCGGTGTGGCGATTGTCACGAAAACGTAAGTTGAGAACGGATTAGAAGCGGAGCGTATCATGGATTTACAAGCTTTGAACCAAGTCGCCGAAGCGATGGTGAAGCCGGGCAAAGGTCTGCTGGCCGCCGATGAAAGCACGGGAACGATCAAGAAGCGTTTCGATTCAATTGATACGGTTTCGACTGAGGACAGCCGTCGCGATTGGCGTGAAATGTTGTTCCGGACCCGCCCGGCTATGGATGATCACATTTCCGGCGTGATTTTATTTGATGAAACGCTTCGCCAGAACGCGGCAGACGGCACGCGCTTGGCGGATCTAATCACGGCCACGGGTGCGATCCCGGGCATCAAAGTGGATAAAGGCCTCACGCCATTGGCCGGTCGTCCGGGCGAGACTATTACGCAAGGCTTGGATGGGCTCCGCGAACGTCTGGCCGAATATTACGCGCTGGGCGCGCGTTTCGCCAAATGGCGCGCGGTCATTGAGATTTCTCATCCCGATATCAATGTGGGTCGGACGCCGACGGAAGGCGGGATTAAGGCGAACGCCCATGCGCTGGGCCGCTATGCGGCGCTTTGCCAAGAAGCCAATATTGTCCCGATCGTTGAACCTGAGGTCCTGATGGGCGGTCACCATTCCGTGGCCCGCTGCCATGAGGTCACAGAGCGTGTGCTGAACTCGCTGTTTACCGAACTTTACGAACAAGGCGTGGCCCTGGAAGGCACCATCTTAAAGCCGAACATGGTGGTGGCGGGCAAGAAATGCCCAGAGCAGCCTACACGTGAAGAGATCGCGGAACGCACGATCAAAGTCTTGAAAGATACGGTCCCGGCGGCCGTGCCAGGCATCGCTTTCCTGTCCGGCGGGCAGGACAATGAAGAGGCGACGCGCAACCTAGATATGATGAACAAGGTCGGCGGCTTCCCGTGGAAGCTGACCTATAGCTTTGGCCGTGCGCTGCAGCAGAGCGCTTTGTTCGCGTGGAAAGGCGAAGCGGCGAATTATGATACTGCACAAGCGGCCTTTAGTCATCGCGCGCGGATGAACAGCCTCGCGAGCCTTGGCGAGTGGACCGAAGCGGAAGACGCGAAAGTCGCCGCATAAGCTCGCTCATTATTGATATCGCCAGACTGGCGGAGGGTTGGCCGGAAGTGGATGATCTTATCATTCGCGCCGCGGAACTTGCACGCACTGAGGCAGGGTTAGAGCGAACGGGCGAGCTCTCTATTGCTCTCTCTGATGATAATCAGGTGCAGGCCTTAAACCGCGATTTTCGTGGCAAAGATAAACCGACTAATGTGCTGTCTTTCCCGATGCCAGAGGAAACGGGCTTGCTTGGCGATGTCGTACTAGCGCGCCAAACATTGGAACGAGAAGCGGCAGAACAAAGTAAAGACTTTGAGGATCACCTTGCCCATCTGGTCGTGCATGGTGTGCTGCATCTGTATGGTTTTGATCATCAAAATGACGCGGACGCCGCCGATATGGAAGCGCGAGAGGTGCGCGCGCTCGCGCAGCTGGGAATTGACAATCCCTACACCTCAGATAGAGGCTAGCGCGTTATGACCGATGACCCTTCGTCTATGAACGGCGAGCCGTCTTTATTTAAAAAGATGTTTCGCCGGAAAGACGCGACCGAAGACCTGCCCAAAACCCGGACGGAAAAAGCCGCGGCGCAAGAGCGGATGCTGGATGCGGCTGAGCGTTTCCATTTGCTCCGCGTCGAAGATGTGATGGTGCCGCGCGCGGATATTGTCTCTGTTGAGAAAACGGCGAGCTTGAAAGACCTTTCCAAGGCCTTTCGGGATGCGGGCCATTCGCGCTTGCCGGTCTATGAAGAGACACTCGATAATCCCGTCGGTATGGTGCACGTAAAGGATTTGCTGCCTTACCTCATGTTTGACGCGCGCGGTCGCACGGCCAAGACCTACCCAGGCCGCAAAGTTATTCGCACGATCAAACGCCCCGTCCTGTTCGTTCCGCCCTCTATGTTGGCGCAGGACTTATTGCGGCGGATGCAGGCCCGGCGGGTTCATATGGCGATTGTCGTTGATGAATATGGCGGGACAGACGGGCTGGTGACAATCGAAGACCTTATCGAGCCGATTGTCGGTGATATTGAAGACGAACATGACGAAGCGGATGCGGCGCTAAAGTCCGTGGCCTTAGATGGGGGACGCAAGGGCTGGGAAGCTGATGCGCGCGTGACGATTGAGGACTTTGAAGCGGCATTTGGTCGGGATGTCGCGACGCGAGACGAAGACGAAGAGGTCGATACACTGGGCGGGCTTGTCTTCACACTCGCCGGACGCGTCCCTGAGCGCGGTGAAATTATCGTTCATCCCGTCGGCCTTGAAATGGAAGTGCTTGATGCCGACCCACGTCGGGTCAAACGGTTGCGCATTACGGAGCGGGCCACCAAGCGCGCCACGCTCAGCGCCGATGAAGCGGCCTTAGGTCCAGCGGCGTCAGTGGACTCTGGGGCGTCTTCCAGCCCGCCTGCGGGTGACTAACGCTATGGCGCTGGGCCGAGGATGGACGGCGCGCTTTATTCTCATCGCCTTGGGCGCTTTCGCCGCGCTTGGCTTTGCGCCTCTCCACATTTGGCCTGCGACAGGGCTGGCCTTGGCCGGATTTTATATGCGGGTCCGACAGGTTTCGAGCTGGAACAAGCCTGGCCGGGCCGCTTTTGGGACAGGATTGCTGTTTGGGTTGGGATGGTTTTCAGCCAGCTGTTTTTGGATAGCCTCAGCTTTCATTGAAAGGGGGGAGTCCTTTCTACTGCTGATCCCTCCCTTAGTTGGCGGCCTCGCCGTTGTCTTATCGCTCTTTTGGGGATTTGCCGCAGCGGCAAGCGCGCGCATTATGCAAGGCCGCCCGGCTTGGGTGGCGCCGATGATCTTTACCGGGATGTTCATGCTGGCGGAACTGGCCCGCGGGCATCTTTTTTCCGGCTTTCCGTGGAACTTGCCAGGCTATGCTTTCGAACCCGGCGGATGGGCGAGCCAGAGCGTCTGGTGGATCAGCATTTATGGGCTCAGCACACTCTTCGTAGGGGCAGCGGCTTTGTTTGGTCATGCGCTTATGCAGAGATCGTGGAGGCCTTTTGCAGGAACAGCGATCCTTCTGATCGGGGTGTTCGCTTATGGCGGCATCCGCCTGTCAGGTGCGCCAGAGCCGGGTCGTGCTGAAATTCAGCCGGGCATTGTGCTGCGCCTCGTCAATGTTCCGTTTCGACAAAGTGATAAGCTGGACCGCGAAAAAAGTTTTCGCATCGTGGATCAGTTTCTGGCCACCTCGCTACAGCCGGGCGTCGAAGATGTGACCCATATTGTCTGGCCGGAAGGGGCGGTTACGGGCTTGGCCATAGACGATATATTTCTGCTGCGAACCATGGGGCAGAGCTTAGCCCGAATTGATGATACGCCCCCAATTTGGTTGATGAATTCTTTGCGTTTGGAAATCTCGCCGGATCCTCGCACAGGGGCGCCAAAGCCAGCTTATTATAATAGTTCTGTCGCTGTCAGCTTCGACGCGTCGGGAAATCCGGCTATCGCTGCAACAGATGATAAGCAGAAACTCGTGCCGTTTGGCGAATTCATTCCCGGCGGGGAAATTGTTGAAACCTTAGGCGCGCGCCTCGTCTCAACCGCTTTGGGGAGCATTACCGGTGCCAAAGAGAAAAGGGTGACGCGATTTCCGGGCCTGCCACCTTTATCGGCACAAATCTGCTTTGAGGTCGTGTTTCCAGGTCTGACGCCACGATCAGATGTGCAGCCTGAGTTTATCCTTAATCAAAGCAATGATGCGTGGTTTGGGGACACGGTGGGCCCCTCCCAACATGCTGCGATTGCCCGGTATCGCAGTATTGAAGAAGGCCTCCCCATGGTGCGCTCTGCGGCCAATGGGGTGACAGGAATAATCGATCCCTATGGTCGGTTAACTGTAAAAATTGCAAGAGATCGCATATCCTATATTGATACAACTGTCCCTAAGCCACTGAAAAAAAACAAATCTACGCGTTTATCGATCTTTTTTGTTGGCTTGCTAAATTTGGCATTCATCGTAATAAGTGTGGCTATCGGCCGCGCACACTAGGTTCTTGATATCGTGGGGATTCAAGAATTTGCGGTTTTAACTCATGTTTGCCTCAAATTTTAAGGCAAACGAACCGTTCACGACCACGGTGGGGGCACCAAAGCGCCGAGGACGGCTAATAAAAACGGGATGAGAGAATGATCAATAAACATGCGCCGCGTTCGGCCAATCCGGTCGACGTTCATGTTGGCGCGCGCATACGCCTTCGCCGACAGGTTTTAAAAATGAGCCAAGAGCGTCTTGGCGAACAATTAGGTGTCACCTTTCAGCAGGTCCAAAAATATGAACGCGGGGCCAACCGCGTCGGGGCTTCGCGTCTGTGGCGCCTCAGCCAAGTCTTGGATGTGCCGATAAGCTTCTTCTTTGAAGGCCTAACGGCGGAAATTGAAGCGGGTGAGTTCGCGGATAATGACCAGATGCCGATCGTCTATGATTTCATCAATAGTTCAGATGGTGTCGCGCTCGCCAAAGCGGTGAGCCAGATCAAAAACAAAGCGGTCCGCCGTCAGATTTTAGAACTGGCCCGGTCCTTGGCCAAAGATAGCGCTGCGAAGGATGCAGATTAACGCCTGCGAGGCGATATTATCCTGGGCCAGCTGCTGCTGATCTCGGCTTAAGAGACGGGTTACATTATCCTTCAGCTTGCCCTCATTCGGCTGGCGGATTAGGGCGTCGCGCCATGAGCTACACCAGAGAACAGGATATGTTCAGGACGTTCGGCCGTGCCAAAGGCCGGACCCTGTCCCCTGCGCAAGAAGCGCGCATGGTCGACCATTGGCCGCGGCTGGAAATTACGCCGGGTGCGCCCCTGCCGCCTGCGCCTCGCTGGCTGGAGATCGGGTATGGGACGGGCACGCATCTATTGCACCTGGCGCAAGCTAATCCAGATGTGTCGATCATCGGGGCAGAGCCATTCTTGAATGGCACGGCGAAAGCCGTTCGGGGTATCGTTGAAAATGATTATGAGAATGTGTGCCTGTTTCGTGGCGACGTCCGCGAACTTATGGCGGAATGGCCGGACGCCTGCTTGCAGCGCGCCTTCATTCTCTTTCCCGACCCTTGGCCGAAAGCGCGGCATAATAAGCGTCGTCTTATCCGGTCAGCTTTTGTTGCGGAGCTGCACCGTTTGATCGCCCCCGGCGGGGATGTGACCTTTGCCTCTGATATTGACCACTATGTGGATTGGGCATTGATACGCTTCCGTTCGCATGGCGGGTGGCGGTGGGATGAGGCGGAGCCCACGGACCCACCGCAAGGCTGGCCCGGCACAAAATACGAAGCCAAAGCCCGTCGTGAAGGCCGTACGCCGCGTTGGTTCCGATTTGTGAAAGTGTGAGACGAAGACTTGCGAGGAAACGCAATCGGGACTAAGTAAGCCCAGAAATCGCCGGTTCTGGCAGTTGCCAGCCAGGCGGCCCCCGGAAACGGCGGGCCGTTTTTTGTTTGGTGGATTAGGGAAAGACCCCTCTGAAGACAAAGACACATACTGATGAGCGTGTTTTGGCGCTCGCTGATCCTATCGCCGAAGACTTAGGCCTTCGGATCGTGCGCGTGCGCGTGATGGCGGGTAAGCGCAAGACCGTGCAGATCATGGCCGAGCGTGTTTCTGACGGCCTGATGGGTATAGAGAATTGTGAAGCTCTATCCCGTGAGCTGTCATCCGCGATGGAAGTCGAAGACCCGATTGAGGACGCTTATGTTCTTGAGGTCTCTAGCCCGGGCATAGACCGTCCGCTGACGAGCTTGCGGGACTTTGACCACTATACAGGATATCTGGCGCGGATTGAGCTGGACCGTCTGGTCGAGGGCCGCAAACGCTTTCGCGGCGTGCTGGCTGGGGTTGAAGACGGTCATGTCGATATCAACTTGGACGGCGAAACGGACAGCACAGCATCAATCCCATTTGAGTGGATTGCTGAGTCCAAATTGCTGATCACTGACGAATTGATTGCTGAAGGCCAGAAGGCCAAAGACGCGGCGCTAAAAGCCGCGCAGGACAACCAAGAAGAGGAGTAGCGCCATGGGTATTGCCGGCGTTTCCGCAAACAAGCTGGAATGGCTTCAAATCGCGAAATCGGTCGCGGAAGAAAAAGCCATTGATAAGTCTATCGTGCTGCGCGCGATTGAAGAGGCGTTCGAACGCGCGGCTAAGATGCGCTACGGCGCAGAATTAGATATTCGCGCGCATCTACATCCCGAAACGGGTGAGATGTCGCTCAAGCGTGTGATGACGGTCGTGGCGGACGATATGGTCGATGAACCCCAAGCGCAGATTGGTGTCTCTACAGCGCAAATGGATGATCCTGAGGCACAAATCGGTACAGAGTTGTCGACGCCACTGCCGATGATTGAGCCCAGCCGCGTTCAGACTCATCTGGCGAAGCAAGTGATTACCCAAAAGACCCGCGAAGCTGAGCGCGCGCGTCAATATGAAGAGTTCAAAGACCGCATCGGTGAAATCATTACCGGGATCGTCAAGCGCGTTGAATATGGTCATATCATTGTTGACCTGGGCCGTGCCGAAGCTGTGATCCGCCGCGATCAGACCTTGCCCCGTGAAAATGTAAAGCCGGGCGATCGAATCCGCGCTTACATCATGGACGTCCGCGAGGAGCCGCGCGGGTCACAGATTTTCCTTTCCCGCGCCCACCCACAATTTATGGCGCAGCTTTTTGCGCAGGAAGTGCCGGAAGTTTACGATGGAGTGATCCAGATTGTTGCTGTTGCTCGTGATCCGGGCAGCCGTGCCAAAATCGCTGTCTACTCCAATGATAGCTCGATTGACCCTGTCGGTGCTTGTGTGGGTATGCGAGGCTCGCGCGTGCAGGCCGTTGTGAATGAACTGCAAGGCGAACGCATCGACATTATTCCTTACACAGAAGACCTCGGGTCTTTCATCGTGCAGGCCTTGCAGCCGGCAACCGTGACCAAAGTGGTCATCATCGAAGAAGATGAGCGGATCGAGGTCGTTGTGCCGGAAGATCAGCTGAGCCTTGCCATTGGTCGTCGCGGACAAAATGTGCGTCTCGCGTCCCAACTGTCCGGTTGGAACCTGGATATCCTGACCGAAGAGCAGGAAAGCGAGCGGCGTCAGCAAGAATTCCGCGAGCGTTCCGAGCTGTTCATGACCGGTCTCGATGTCGATGAAATGGTCGCCCAGCTTCTGGTCTCAGAAGGTTTTGAGACAATGGAAGAGGTCGGCTATGTCGAACTCGAAGAGCTGTCTTCCATTGAAGGCTTTGACGAAGAAACCGCCCAAGAGTTGCAAACCCGTGCCCGGGAATATCTGGAGCGCATCGCCGCAGAGCAAAATGCTAAGCGGATTGAACTCGGCGTTGAAGACGGCGTTCTGGAAGTCGAAGGCATCACCTTGCCTATGGCGGTCATCTTTGGCGAAAATGAAATCCAGACGGTTGAAGATGTGGCGGGTCTCGTCCCTGATGACCTGACAGGCTACGTTGAGTTCAAAGACGGCGAGAAAATCCGCGAGCCCGGTCTCTTTGAAGGGATGAAGTTCTCGTCCGAAGATGCCACGGACCTCATCATGCGCGCCCGCGTGCATGCGGGCTGGATCAGCGAAGAAGATCTCTATCCGGCAGCTGAAGAGGGCGAAGAGGCGGAAGGCGCAGCGACCGAAGACTATGTCGCGCCGGAAACGGCTCGCGAAGCGGCGGATGCGCTCTTTACCAACAGCGAAGGACAAGGCGCATAATGCGCCTCTGATCTGACCGGTTGAGCGCCGAGTCCGACATCGTTGAAGACAAGCGCGGCCACAAGCCGCGCGAACGTCGCTGCATGGCCAGCGGGGAAACTCGCGATCCTGACGTCATGGTTCGCTATGTCCTATCGCCTGACGGTGAGGTTGTAGCGGATGTGTTTGGTAAGCTGCCTGGCCGTGGCGTTTGGGTCAGTGCGGATGAGGCCTCTCTGCGTAAGGCTGTGAAAACAGGCGGCTTTGCCCGCGGTTTCAAAGCCAAAGTCAAACCTGACGCTGACGCGCTGGTGGTGCAAACGCGTGACGGACTTCGTCGACAGATGCTCCGTCATCTCACCATGGCGCGCAAAGCTGGACGGCTGGCTTTTGGCGAAGTCGGCGTTCGTGAAGCGGCCGCCCGCGGCGATGTGGCTTTGCGGATCGAGGCGTCTGACGGCGCCGATAGAGGCCGTGGCAAGCTTCGTACCCTCAGCCTCGCCACAGCCCGGGAACTGGATCGACCTGATCCTCTGGCCATTGGGGCGTTTAGCGCGGTGGAGATTGGCGAGGCGTTAGGGCGCGAACCCGTTGTGCATGCGGCTATTCTATTCGGGCCGATGGTCGCGCAGATCAAACAAGCGGCGCAGCGCCTTGCCGGCTTTACGCCGCTTATTCCGCCCGATTGGCCTGATGCGAAACACGAGCCGAGCTGGCCGGACCGGAAAGGCCCTGAAGCTCGCAGTGGACCGAGTTAAAATCAATATGAAGGCCCCAACCGTGAAGCGCGGTTGAAAAAATGGCCCAAATTGCTAGGTTGTGCGCTCTATTGGATGGGTCGCAAATTCTGGCGCACCGGGCGACCCAAACGATACGACGACTGAAAGACGATTGATGAGCGATAATAATAACAGACCCCGCCGACCCGGCGGACGCCCCGGTGGCCCCACACGCGGCCCACGCCGGAGTGCGCCTTCTGCTGTGGTGGTGGAAAAGAAGAAGAAGCGCTTGGTGAAAAAACCCGGCGCTGGGGGTGCAGCGTCGGGCAGCGCCAAACCCAAGATTTCACTCAAGCCACGCGGCACAGCGGGCGCGCCAGCACCGAAGCCAGCACCCAAGCCGGCTCCAGCCCCTAAGCCGACGCCCGCTCCGGCTGCGAAAGCGCCTCAGGTAGCGTCTATTCCTGTGCCGGAAGATGCCGCGCAACGCCGTGCGCCGCAGGCGGCTGACGTGCCCACCGCGAAAAAAGCGCCAACCCTGGCACCGCCCGTAAAAGCCGCTACCCCTGCGCCGAAACCTAAGGCCGAGCCTAAACCTGCCGCGAAATCCTCTGCGCCCGCTAAAATGAGCGAAGAGCAGATCGTTGCAGCGGCCAAGCAGCAAGGCATCTCTGTTGCAGAATTTAAGGTTCGGATGGAGGCTGTTGCAAAAGCGCAGGCTCAGGCGGCTGAACGTGAAGCCAAGCGTCGTGCCGAGCGCGAAGCGATGGAAGCCCGCATGCGTGAAGAGCAGGAAATGCTTCAAGCCCGCAAAAAGGCCGAAGAAGAGGCGGAACTCCGTCGTCTTGAAGAAGCCGAGGAAGAGCGCCGCCGCAAAGAAGCCGAAGAGCAAGAGCGCTTGCAGCGTAAATCTGTTGGGTCTCCGCTGGAGCGCGGCAAACCTGAGTCAGAGATGACGGAGCTGGAAAAGGCCGGCGGTCGCATCAAGAAAAAGCGCAACACGCCGCCGCCAACGCGCTCCAAAGGTGAGCAGAAGCGTCGTCGTGGTAAGCTGACAATCGTTTCTGCCCTGTCTGATAATGAAGATCGTCAGCGCTCGCTCGCTGCGGTGAAGCGGAAGCGTGAACGCGAACGTCAACGCCGTATGGGTGGGTCTGGCTCGCGTGAAAAAGT
>CAWUKE010000002.1:0-43352 GCA_963922935.1 uncultured Alphaproteobacteria bacterium
TATGCGGTGCGTAGCCATAGAAGATATTATAGCGGCCATCAGGACGCCGCACGTCGCGCCGATAAACGTCGCGGCCGCCGATTTGCGTTTCAATCGTGAAAGCGGGCGGGCCGTGGGAGTGTTGAGTATCGCTCACACGGACCTGTAAGCCCGCTTCTGCAGAAAGATCAATCGCTTAAGATCAGGCCCCTGTTTTTATATGATGGCGAAGCGTAGATCGGTCTTTCTAAGATTGACGCGCCCTGCCTTCGAGGCAGATAAAGCCTGACATGATAACAACAAAAGCAATCGGGGAAAATCAGCGGGTCTTTGCGCTGTCGAATTCGCATTTTTCCTATGTCTTTCGCGTGTCGCCAGAAGGTATTCTTGAACATCTACATTATGGCGGGACTTTATCTTCGCCTTTAGAGGTCGCCGCCCATCATCGCCGCACGCAGCGTCATGCGATCACGGAGTTCGAGGGGACGCCGCATTTATCGCTGACAGGGTTGCCGCAAGAATATCCCAGCTTCGGCACGTCGGATTATCGCTTCCCCGCCTTTCAGGCGCGCAACAGTGACGGGAATACGGTCTTCGTCCCGCTTTATAAATCCTACCGCATCCTTGACGGCAAAAGCGATATGGACAGCCTGCCTCAGGCCCGAGGGGAAGGGGTGCAGACCCTCATCGTCACCTTGGAAGATGCGCTGCACGGCCTCGAGGTGGAATTGCGTTATTCCATTTGGGAAGACTTTGGTATTCTGGCGCGATCATCCCGACTGATGAATCATTCTGACGCGGTCATTCATCTGCACCACGCCTATAGCAGTGCCTTGGACCTGCCGCCGGACGATTATGACGCTGTCCATCTATGGGGGACGTGGTCTCGCGAGATGAATAAGGAGCGGGTCCCCCTTCCGCGAGGCCGCTTTGTGATAGACTCAGCCAAAGGAACCTCGTCGTCAACACATGTTCCCTTTTTAGCGCTTGCACAAAAGAGTGCGTCCGAGTCTCGTGGGCGGATTTATGCGAGCACGCTCGTCTATTCCGGCAATCATAGCTTTTCGGCAGAAGTTGGCGAGTTTGACGATGTCCGCCTTCTTGCTGGGATCAATCCGTTAGGCTTTCAGTGGCAGCTCTCCCCCAATGGAGGACAGTTCATGACACCGGAAGCGCTGCATGTTTTCACGGACCAGGGCTTTCGGGGGATGAGCCATAGCTTCCATAACTTTGTAAGGGCGCGGATTACGCCTGAACCTTTCGCCGCAAAGCCCCGCCCAACCTATCTCAACACATGGGAGGCGGCCTATTTCGATATTGATCAGGATAAGGTTCTGCTCCTTGCCGACAAAGCGGTTGAACTCGGCGTTGATATGCTCGTGGTGGACGATGGATGGTTTAAAGGGCGTGAGGATGACACAACAAGCCTTGGGGATTGGACGGCGGATCCGGTGCGCTTTTCCAAAGGTATCCCATGGCTCGCGAAGCAGGTTCGCAAGAAGGGACTAAAATTCGGTCTGTGGTTTGAACCGGAAATGGTCAATCCGCAGTCTGATCTCTTCAAAGCTCATCCAGAGTGGGCCCTACATGTCCCAGGTCGAAAGCCGTCCTTAGGGCGCAATCAGCTGACGCTTGATTTGTCTCGCTCTGACGTCGTTGATCATCTCTATGGGCAGTTAGACGCGATCCTGTCTTGCGGCGATATTGATTACGTCAAATGGGATATGAACCGGAATATGACCGAAGTCGGCTCGGCCGCTTTGCCCCCGGATCGCCAGCAAGAAGTCGGGCATCGTTACATGCTCGGTCTCTATGCGTTGATTGATAGATTGACGACAGCCTATCCGAATGTGCTGTTTGAGAATTGCGCCTCTGGCGGCAATCGGATGGACCTTGGAATGTTATCTTATTTTCCGCAGACCTGGACATCTGATCTGTGCGACCCGGTGGGGCGGCTTTCGATCATCAATGGGGCGAGCTTATTCCTGCCCCTAGATTGTCTCGCCGCCTATGTGGGGCCGAGCCCCAACCACCAAAATGGGCGAATTACATCCATCGACACACGGTTCTTAGCAGGGGCCTTTAACGCCCCGCGCGGCATTTCACTGAGCGAAGCGGATATTGATCAAGATCTGAGTCGTTTGCAGCATTGGATGGCGTGGTCGAAACAAACCGCACCAGACATGATCGGGGGCCGATTTGATCGCCTCATCACAGACGATAATGAGGTCTGCTGGCAATATATGACCGCGGACAGAGTCACAGTTTATCTGGCCTATTTTTCTATTCTTTCCCATCCGAACGCACCGTTCTGGCGGGCCCGGATGCAAGGTCTAGAGCGGTTGGGCGATTATCGTCTGGAAGGTACGGATCAGATCTTCCGAGGCGACGCGCTTATGGAAAGTGGGCTGCCTTTGCCCTATGTGACCACGTCACAGACGTCAGCCAATGTGGACTATATGCCAAAAGGTGATTTCAGTGCAGCCCTGATGACCTTCCGAAAGCTCTGACGATCAGGTACGCCCCTTGCTTTAATCGGCCGCTACATGTTCCTGATACCAACGGTAAGCATCTTTCAGACCATCAGAAAGCGTAATGTTCGGCGCCCATCCCATGCCGGTTAAGACGCTCATATCGAGCTGTTTGCGCGGTGTGCCGTCTGGCTTGCTTCTGTCGTGGGTGAGTGTGCCCTGCAAACCGACAGCCTGCATGACGGTTTCTGCGAGCTGCTTAATGGTCATATCTTCGCCGCAGCCAACATTGACGGGTGCTGGCGCGGAGTAGTGTTTCATGAGGAAGACCAGAGCATCCGCACAGTCATCAACATGCAAAAATTCTCGATAGACTTCGCCCGTTCCCCAAATCTCAAGGCTCTCTGCGCCCGCTTTTTTTGCCGCATGAGCTTTCATGATCAAGGCCGGAATAACGTGACTGTTTTCTAAGTGGTAGCTGTCGCCAGGGCCGTAGAGGTTGGTCGGCATGGCGGAAATGAAATCGCGATTATGCTGTTTGCGATAGGCCTGACAAAGCTTAATTCCGGCAATTTTGGCGATCGCATACCATTCATTGGTGGGCTCCAACGGCCCAGTGAGCAGCGCATCCTCCGGGATGGGTTGCGGTGCCATCTTTGGATAAACGCAAGAGGAGCCCAAAAAGAGAAGTTTCTCGACGCTGTGCTTATGCGCCGCGTGAATGATGTTCGCCGCAATGATTAAGTTGTCATAGATGAAATCAGCGGGATAGCTATCATTCGCTTGAATGCCCCCAACCTTAGCGGCCGCGAAGAAGATAGCGTCCGGCCGATTTTGAGCTATCCAATCGTCTACCGCCGCCTGCGATGCCAGATCGAGATCGGCGCGTGAAGGCTGCAAAAGCGTGGCAATATTTTCCTGCTCTAGGCGACGCATAAGTGCCGACCCTACCATACCGCGATGGCCTGCAACCCACACTGTTTTACCAGAGAGATCGTAAAGAGGACGGGGGTGATCTAAAGACATGGGTATGAGCGTCGCCAAGTCGGGCGGCTTATTTCAGAGAGAATTCTCACCAAATTATCCCTCATCATATCTTCGACCTTTTTTGAGTGCTGTCGAATGTCCCGGCTCACAACATCTTGAGCACTGAGCGGGCCTGATAAAAGCAGGCTCACCGTTGGTGAGTGTAAGGAGCTTGGCGCTATTTGGACGAATTCATGCACGGTATGAGTTTCACCAATCCCAAATACAAAATCATTCACTCGGTCAAGCTCTAGGATCCGCTATATCTCTTCCAGATACTAGCCAGCATGCCCCCGTCGTGTTTGGTTGTGAACAGTTTAATCTGCACTCGTAAGCCTTGAGTCTTTGCGGTGATCTTGTATCGGAACGTCGTGATGATGAGCCAAAGGAAAGGAGTGCGTAAGGCCCTAAGCCTGACAATTTTTCTTGCCGCAGCGCTTGGCCTGTTACTTTTGCGCGCGCCATTCAAGACGGGTCGTTTTGGTCCTGAACTCGCCCCTACACATGATCGCTTGAACAGACTTGTTCAGACTTTAAATCAAGCCGGTGAGACCGGCGAGCCTTTAGACGCTCAACGCGTCGCCGAGATGCGTGCAGACATTGAAGAGATTCTTGCGCGCGATCCCCTAAACAGTCGCGCTGTGCTATTGGCGGCGCGTCTGGAGGAAGCAAACAACTCAGATAGCGCCGCCCAAATAGAGACGATGAAAATAGCCCACCGTCGTAATTTGCGGGACGCAAACTCGGGCCTCGCTTTGTTGGGCGCAGCTTTGGCGCAGCGTGACTGTGAGACCTATGTCAAGAAACTCTCCTTGCTCTGGCGCACGGAACGCACCTTAAGAGATGACTTGGTGGGCTCTGCGGCCTTGGCTTATTTAGATCCCCAATGTCGCCCCGTCTTACTTGCTGAAGCCAAGGCAGGCGCGCCTTGGGGTGTAACATTTGCCCGTAGCCGTCTTCGCGCGACGGTGCCGGAGCGATTACCAGATCTTGCCCCGCTTATCTGGGACGCAGCGCGGGGTCCAGGACAGCGCGCGCTCCGCGAGCGCTACCTGCTAGATTTGTCGCGTCATGGTCACCTGAAGTTTGCGCTATCTCTCTGGCACCGCTCAATTGAGGCGGCGTCGGACATTCGGCAAAGCAACTTGCGACAATGGGTTCATAACCCTGACTTACAGCCTGATACGGCTTTACCGCCTTTTGCTTGGCAAACATATGAGAATGCAGAACGTCGCGCCGAATTGGTGAACGACCAAGGTATGACCATAACATTTCGCGGGGCACAAAGAGGGATCCTCGCCCGTCAGATTATGCCCCTTCCGGCAGATTTTTCTGTGTCCGAACCTGTTCCAATTACGCTGCGTTGGAATGCCCGGAGATTTGGCGCGCCCGGTGATGGAAGGCTTGCCTGGCGTATGCTGTGCGCGGGAGGGGGGCAGTATTTTATGGACGCTCCGATCGACGATGGTGAAGGATCGGCTCAAGCTTTTATACCCGCGGGCTGCGATATGATCGAACTGCGTCTCTACCCTGTACCGGGTCTCTATACATCCCGCTTGCGTTACCGTATCGACCGCGCGGAAATCATACCGGGTCACTAGACGATAGTTTTCTGCCCTGGCGCAACTCACTGGCGACCTATCATGAAAGATACCATCCTTGTTACAGGCGCGGCCGGCTTCGTGGGATTTCACGCCACGCGTTACCTTTTGGATGCAGGCTTCTCTGTATTGGGGGTCGATAATCTGAATGATTATTATACGCCCGCGCTCAAACAGGCGCGGTTAGCCGCGTTGGAAGATCGTCCCGGTTTTACGTTTGCCGAAGCTGATATTGCGGACGCTCGCGCGCTTCAGACAGCCATTGGGGACGCGGACTTAACCCACATTCTGCACCTCGCTGCGCAGGCTGGGGTCCGTTACAGTTTGGAGAACCCTCGGGCTTATGTAGACAGCAATTTGGTCGGGCATCTGAATATTCTCGAAATCGCCCGTCATGCGCCTAACCTAAAGCATTTAGCCTATGCGAGTAGTAGCAGCGTTTACGGAGATCGTGACGGTGGACCATTTGCGGAAACGGACCGCGTGCGCAATCCAGCGTCGCTTTACGCCGCTACAAAATTAGGCGGTGAGATGATGGCGGAAAGCTATCATTCGCTCTACGGCATCCCGCAAACGGGTCTGCGCTTTTTCACAGTCTATGGCCCTTGGGGGCGTCCAGACATGGCTTACTTCATTTTCACAGACCGCATCATGAAGGGCGAACCCATTCAGCTTTTTGCCCCTGACGAGATGCGCCGCGATTTCACCTATATTGACGATATTGCGAGCATCATGCCGCGCCTGATGCGCACACCGCCGCCTGACGGCCACCGCATTTATAATCTCGGCAATAACAGCCCCAATACGCTCATGCAGTTGGTCAGCGCGGTTGAAGAGGCTTGTGGTCACGAAGCCGACAAAGTGATCCTCCCTAAACAACCCGGCGACGTGTCCAACACCTATGCCAATATCGACGCCGCCGCGCGTGATTTCGGCTTTAAAGCCAGCACGCCTCTCTCTGAGGGCATTCCGCGATTTGTAGACTGGTATAAAGCGAATTGGGCGAAGATTGAGGCTTCGGCAAAATGAGGGCTGACTTTCTTTGGCAACAGCTGATTGGACGACTTTCAGCTTTTTATCTGAGGCGTCGTCTGGGAGTCCCTGATCTCAAGGTGGTGGGCCGCCCAATGATTATTCAGGACAGAGGTGCGAAAATTACCATCGGACCAAGCGTTACGCTTAATTCAAACCCCATAACCTACCATGCGCTCATGCACTCACCCTTGAAGCTCTGGGCGCACGGTAAGGGAGCCAGCGTGAGTATCGGAGCCAATACGAGACTTAATGGTTGCTGTATTCATGCCCGGAGTTCCATCTCCATAGGAAAGGGTTGCCTAATCGCTGCAAATGTAAGCATCTTGGACTCAAATGGTCATAATGTACTGCTTGATAAGCCTGAAGAGCGCATCAATTCCGTCGATGAGCCCAAACCAATCATAATAGGGGATAATGTTTGGATAGGGCTGAATGCTATTATTCTTCCTGGAACTCAAATCGGCTCTGGCAGCGTCGTTTCAGCAAATGCAGTCGTGAAAGGAAACTTTCCTGTTGGTTCCATTATCGGTCCTTCCCCGTCAAGTCGTCTGAATTGATGCCTCCAATGCCTCAACGCGCTCAACCAAGTCCCGTAAAAGGGCGTGGTGGATGGCGGTGAAGCGGTCATAAGCCACGCTTTCAGGGCGCTTGCCGCCATTGGGATCGTCCGACCAAAGGACCAGGCGCGGGTCCACCTCTGCGACGTCTTCTGCCCCAAAACCGTAGAAGCTGTGCGTGGGATCATCTTGCGAACAGCGTGATCGGTACCAAATCGGGGCGACGTCTAGAAGCTTGCGCGCTTTTTCTAAGTCTAGAGGTTCAACATCATGCTTGTAGCGTAGGCTAGAGGTCGAGCGGGCCAAAAGGTTTGGGCGGGCCTGTCCTGTCAGGAGCACTGCGTTAGCAGCCTGGGCCGTCGTCGTTGCCCCGGGGAAATAGACCGCTGAAGCGCCACGGATCATCTGGATGCCGGGATTATCATGGACAGGGTCACCGTCCGTGCCGTAATCATGTGTCCCGATAGACAGAAAGTTACTGCTACCGTCATAATGGATGTATGCGCCCGTCAAACCATTCGCATCTTCCGTGAAGCGAATGCGACCCGACTCGAATTGATTGGCGGCCTTGCCACAGAGACGTAGGACAGGGCCACTTTCAGGATCGTCTGGCCCCGCAATGGTTACGCGCGACACCGCTGCTCCTTCCCCCACGCAGACATGGCCTGAGCCCGACGTCACGGATAAAGCCTCCTGAAAATCGCCTTGCATATCGGGGACACGAATACGTAGGTCCTCTGTGCCGAATACGCCGATCTCTGCCTGTGTGGCATAATCCTGTTGGAACTGGATGGCGGCGGCTCCGCCCGTTTCGGCGTTCACCGCCACACGGATTTCCTGCGCACTGGTGGCCCCGCTGACCGGGTCGGGACTGCTGAGTAACACGCCTGGTGATTTCACAGACAGACGATTATACGTATCAGCACCCGTACTCACCCCCAGACGGTCCAGATTGTCCAAGACGTCCGGAATAGCAGCCGTCTCAGGAAGGAGAGGCTCCCAGTCCGTCCCGGAAAAGACACGGTGACGGGCTTCGCTTTCCACCCAAGCGATCCAACCGGGCAGGGGAGACGTGCTGCGCCACGCCCCATTGACCCATCGCTCAATCGTTCCGTGCGGCACGCCCCATGCGCTTTCAGGTCCAGAGAGATAAGAAGAGCCTTCGGGCGGATCGCTTGGTCGATCTGCCAGATCAGCAGACAGTACGGACAACTGCGTGAGCGTATCAAGGCTCAACAAAGCTTCGTTCACTGTCAGATATTTACGCGCTTGCGCCGGGGCGAGGAGCGGCAAGTCTAGCGATGGTGTGGCGGGTGAAGACGTCATGGGCGGGCTCCGGGACAAAGAGGGCGGGAGCGATGACTATGGCTCAGTGGGAATTAACGGGGATACGATTTCTGAAGCACAGATGGGGCGTAGACAGTGGACCCCATTTCCCTAAGAGGGCTGCATGACGCCTTACTTCGTCTTGTTCGGATTTTTCGCCTTTTTCGCGGTTGCTGACCCTTCAACATATCGGCGTATAACTCCCCCTGTTTTCATGATCTTATGGGCCGTTCTTACAGTCTTTATCGGTTTGCGGCATGAGGTTGGCTCTGATTGGCTTGGCTACAATAATATCTATTTCAACATTGCGGGTCGCGACCCGCTCGATGCCATTTTGCAGACCGAAGCCGGGTATGGATTTCTGAATTGGGTGAGCTACAGTCTGAAACTTCAGATTTACGGGGTTAATCTTTTTTGCGGGGGCGCGATCGCTTACGCGTTACTAAAGTTTTGCAATCGTCAGTCTAATTTTTTCGTCGCGTTCAGTGTTGCCACCCCTATTCTTTTGATCCTGATCGGCATGAGCTTGACTCGACAAGCGACGGCACTCGCTTTCATGCTTCTGGGCTTTATGGCAATCGAAGACAAGCGATTGAGCCTAGGAACATTTCTCTGCATTCTTGCCGTATCGTTTCACACAAGCGTCATGATCGCGATTGCGGTCTTTTTCGCCGGCAATTCTAAAAATCGGATAGCACTAGGATTGTTCGGGGCCGGCCTCTTATTCATCGGCTACATCCTCGTCGGTGAAGCGAGGCTTGAAATTTATCAGGACCGTTATCTGGATACAGCGCGCGCATCTGAGGGGGCGCTGATACGAATCCTATTGGGGTGCGTGGCCGCAGGTCTCTATTTACTGTACCGTAAGCGCTTTACGATCCCAGAGGGTCCCATGCGATCCTATTTTTTATCATCAAGTTTACTGCTCTTTCTTTTTGCAATCCTAACACCAATCACAGGCTTGACAATTGTATTCGATCGTATGGCTATGTATTTTTATCCCCTGCAAGCCTTCGTATTTGGCTCGATCGAGCCTGCATTGAATTTTGGACCCGTTCTTCGCTTCCTTTTCCGCCTTGCGGTGCTGATGGTTTATTTGGCGGTTCTTTATGTCTTTCTCGTCTACGGACAGAATAGCGTAGATTTACTGCCCTACCGAAACCTGATTTTCCTTTGAAGCGTCATGCATCATCCGGCCGCAAGCCAGATCACCTGATGCCGGAACAAAGATCTCACACCCATTTGCTGGATAGAATGTGAACTCGCCCAGTTTTACAGAGTTGTCTGGAAGAATGTAGAGGTCGATCCGGCAAAAGCGAAAAGGTTTCGTCAGATTTCGAGCGAGCTGCAGGATATAATCTAAAGTTTCCGGTCGCGGCACAACCATTCCCTCTTTGCGGGGATAGGTCGTGCAAAAATCGAGCAGGGCCCAATCGGGCGTGAAAAGCTGCCGCGTGTGATCACTATAGCGGTCCATATCGACCTGTATGACGAAGGGCTCACCTTGGAAGCATCCAATCTTAAAGTCCCATGGCACTTCGCCGTCGGCTCCGCTTAACATCTCTTCGACGATGATCCTGTGCTCTAGCCCCTTATAACTCAGCTCCCGGCTGCGGCGGTAATAGTCTTCCTTAAGCCAAGCCCGCATTCGCTTGATATCCTCAGGCCCAAAGGGTGGGTCGCCGGCGCGCTTAATGATGACGTCCCCACTGCCATGCGTCGCCTTGATGACCATGTCGCGATCAATAGGTAGAGCGGCGACCTCTTCTGGGTCGTCAGTCACGAGAATGGTCGGGATGACCAGATCGGCATATCCGTTGCGCATCAGCCAGTCTTTGACCCGTGCCTTGTCTGTCAGCTCTCTGGCTAAGTCCAGGTTCGGGCCGAAGTCGCGTTTCTGTGCGAGGATATGTTCATTAAAGGTCTTTGGCGATTTTACATCGGGCCAATATCCTAGCCGCTTGCGCGCATTGAGAACAGAAAGCCACATGTCCCAGGGCTTGCCCGCCGGCAGGTAATTTTGAACCTTGAAACTCATTTTCCCTGCCTAGACTTCACAATAAAACAATTCAGAGCTTCCTTGCGCCAAAGTAGGTATGAAAGGACGGTTGTAGTGCCTGCTCCTGAAACTACGAAAGCCAGTGCGCCCCCTAAGGCTCCGTAAATAGGCACAAGCCACAGTAATAAAGCGACGTTGAGCGCGACTGCCACAAACATGCATCCGATAACCCAATGCTCTCTTTCAAGCATAATGGCCGTGATATCGGGTGATCCAAACAGACTTTGATAAAGCCGCATGATGCAGAATAGCGCTAAAGCTGGATAAGCCGCCTCGAACTCTGCGCCGAAAGCCAAACCCAGGACTGGCTTCCCAAACAGAAGGAGGAACAGAGCGATCGGCAAGGTGGCAATTGCGCTCAGCCGCGCCGCTAGAACGAGCAGGGAATTGAGCGCTTCTTGCCTTTGTGCGTTCAAGGATCTTTTGGAATGTTCATCCTTTTGCGTTATTGCGTCATCATTCGCTAAACCAATCGCCGCAAAGCGCGGGGCCATGACGGCACCGATAGCAAAGATCCCAAGTGCCAATAAAGTTGAGCCTTGGAAAGCGACGCGTAGTAAGGCGGCTTGGTCCGCTGTGGACAGCGCGCCAATGACCAGAATGCCGACATTAAAATTGATCACATTAGCCGATCCCGCTGCACCGAGCCTAAAGGCCATTCCAAGCCGAGAGGGGCTTGCGTCTTTGGTAGCGGGCGCCTCTTTGGGGGCGCTTCGTTCCGCTGCGGCTGTTTTGCGCCATTGCAGGAGCGCAGACACGATCAGCGCCAGGGTCGCTGATGCCAAATAGGCAAATAAAACATCCCTTGGGGAGAGGGTCATCTTCGCAAGAAATACAGCAACCAGTGCAGCAACGATCACGCCCAGCGGCCTGAGAAGGAATTCTTGAACCTGACCCAACACGGCATGGCCAAGCCCGTGAATTTTGGCAGCGCTAATATTGGCCTGTGCCATCAGGACCGCCAGGGGAATGCAAAGCAAAACCAATTCCCGCTGATAGTTGCGAGCCGTTTCTGGCATAAACCAGACAGCGATCAGTGTGACCGTCAGAAGGGCGACGGCATAGCCGAGCGCGATATGATTGGCTTCGCTCCAGAGCCGCTGGCGCGCGCTATTCGCGCGTCGGGCTTGAAGGCGCGCTGTTTCGCGGATCAGCAATTGCGGAAGGCCGAACTGGATCAACGACACGGCGATCGTGGCCAGAGAAAAATGGACGGCAAAAACGCCATATCCCTCTGCCCCCATCGTGCGCGTCAGGATAAGCATCAGTGCGATGCTGACGACAATCGATGCACCACGCAGAGTTAAGCTTGCGGCACCCGCCAGCAAAGTCGGGTTCTTTCGCGCGGCCCAGACCTGCGCTGCTAGGGTGCGAAGTGTGCCGCTCATTTTTCGTCCAAAGCGCGTCGGATGACAGAGAGATAAGCCTCTATGTTGGCGGTGTCGGAGAAAACGTTCTCTGCTAAACGGCGGCTACGATTACTCATGTCTTGCCAGTCTGCTTCGGAGCTCGCCATCATAGCTTCGCAAGCGGCTTCTAGCGCGTCGGTATCACGAGCTGGGATGAGTATGCCATTATCGTCTGAAACGACATCCCGGCAGCCGGGATGATCAGTCGTGATGACAGGTCGGCCAATAGCTAAGGCTTCGATGAGGGACTTTGGCACGCCTTCGCCATAATAGGTCGGTAGGACCACGGCGTGTGCATTCGTTATAAAAGGGCGCACATCGTCTGTCGTTCCGCAGTAGGTGACGATACCCTCAGAGACCCAATCGTCCATTTGTTGCGATGAAATGGCGGAAGGATTGTCCCAATCCAAATAGCCCAGCATCTGGAACTCTACTTTATCGCCGTGGCGGGCGCGTAGGCGGCGGGCGACGTCTATAAGTTCGGGAATGCCCTTTTCAACGAGCATACGGCCCATAAATAAAAACCGGAAAGGCGGTCGGTCGGGGAGCGGCGCCATGTGAAACCGCGAAAGATCTACACCCGAGCCCATAAGCCGAGAGCTATTATGTTCGCTTGCGTAGCCGCGTGTGAGAAAAGTGGCTTGGTCCTGTTCATTTTGGAAGAAAATATGAAAGGCCGATGGCTGGCTGACCTGGTAGAGAAAATTTACAACACGTGTGATCATGCCGGGTTTTTCGAACTGATTACCCAATCCAGCGATATTATTGATGTAAGGGATGTGAAGACTGCGGGCCGCAAGACCGCCAAATATATTGGCTTTGGGCGTAAAGCATAGCAACGCCTTGATATTCTTATCGCGAAGGACATTCCGAAATGCGTTGAGATATCGCAAGTCCTCTAGCGGATTACGGCCAGCCGCTTTTAACGGCACGTGGACAACATTCGCCCCTAATTCAGACAGTTGATCGGAGTGCGTTCCCTTCGGTACGATTGCCACAACTTCAAAACCCTGCTCGATCAACGATCGAATAGTGGAAGCGCGGAAGTTATAGAGATACCAATCGCTGTTTGAAGCTATAGCGATTCTACTCATGATCTAACAAGCCGAGATAGAGGGCGGTAACGGACATGATGGACATTGTCCGCAACGGATAATCAACGAAACTGTGAAGGCCGATGACCACTAGGCCGATGAATAAGACGGCTTTAAATGTGCCCCGCTTTTGTCGACGAATAATCAGACGGTAAGCCCATATAATGGACCAACTTAGGAGCGCGGCGAGTGTGAGTGCGCCAATAATCCCAAATTCGAGGATCAGCTGCAAAGCGTCATTATGGGCTTGGGGGATGTAGACCGAACTGACGACATCTGAATTTTCATAGAGCCGATAGACGGGTTCAAATGTGTTCGGGCCGCTTCCAGCCCAGTTCATATCCCGGATGGCTTGCCAAGTAGATTGAGCAATAACCTCGCGTGAGTAGGAGGCTTGATCTTTGGTTGAGAATTCGTCGAGGAGTTCGGTCAACCCTGTCTTGAGGACCAACATGTCGAAGGCAAGCCCGACTAATAAGAGTAGCGGCAGAGCCCGCACGAGGAGGGGGAGGCGTTCCGCGCGGCCAAGGACCCAGATCGCTGTGGCTAGCCCGAAACCGAATAGGCCGTAGCCGGCTAGTGACCCGCTAAAGGCGATGCCGAGGGCTATGATCATAGCCGCCAAGATGGCGGCCCGTCGCCGCAAGTCGCTTCGGCTGTCGTTACGGAAGGGCCCGCCCGATGGACGCAGGGCCAAGTATGCTGCGAGCGGGAAAACCATAGCCAGCAAACAGGCCTGATGGTTTGTGTTGCTAAAAACGCCGACCGAGGAAGACAGATTCGTGACCGCATAGGGATATAAGGTCTCCGCCCCTGTCGCGAGCTGCGCCATGCCCAATAATGCCGTAAGGCAGGTGACGGTGAGGACCGTGAGAAGAGCAAAACGCTGTTCCTTGCGTGATGCGGCATTCCGTGCCGCCACGTAAATGGCGATCGGCACAAGCAAGTCAGGGAGTGCAAAAGCTGTCCATTCTGGCGCGAGGCTTAAGGGCAGCCAAGGCAGTGCGAAATTTAAGGCTTCGAAACCTTGCACAACTTCTTCCCGACCCGGCAGGTTGGCCCAGATGGCAGGCGGCAGCGGGAAAAGGGATAAGAGAGCAAACAGCGCGCAAAACACAAAGGCGACACTTGGCAGACTTGCTGGGCGCCAGACGATGTTGCGCCGCACAGCCAAAAGCCAGCATATCATGGCCAATGAAAGCACATGCAGGATCGTCTTAGGTCCAGGTACGACCTGGCTGGTTCCGCCCAATAGGATCGCTGCCGCAACCAATCCGGCAAGCGGCAAATCTTGTGACTGTAGCCCTTTTGGCCAGCCCCGTAATGGTTGCCAGTATCGAATTTTAGACGATATCCCACTCATGAGTTCTAGTTTCAGCCGGAACGAGGGGCGCGTAGAGAAATGCGTTTAATCACAAGACTTCGATCCGACGCTTTTTGCGGGCTTCTGCCGTTTTGCGCGTGCTACCTGGTGCTTCAGCGTAGCTGTACGAATAGGCATAGTGCTCTTGGTAAGCCGAGAACCGCTTTGGCTCGAAGCGGTTCAGCACAACGCCCAAGATGCGGCTATGGCTTTGTTGCATGCGCTGCAATCCAGCCAAGATACGGTTGGATCGGACAGCGTTGGCTTGCACGATCAAGAGAGTCGCATCTGCAGTCGTACCAAGAAGTGGCGCATCGGCGAGGCCGAGGATTGGCGGGCTATCAATCAACACATAGTCAAACGTGTCACGGGCCGCTTCGATGGCGGCGGCAAAACCCGCGCTACTTAAAAGTTCTGATGGGTTGGGCACGCTAGCTCCGCAAGGTAAAATCCAGAGATTTTCAATCTGACTTTCAATGATGTGGTTTTCCAGTGGATCATTGCTTACGAGCATATTTGACAGGCCCGTATTTTCTGGAGCGTTAGAGCTAAAAGTGGGAAGCCGTAGGTCCGCATCAATCAACAGGACACGCGCTCCTAAGGCGGCAAAGCTAGAGGCTAAACCGAACGTCGTAGAGGATTTGCCTTCTCCACTCCGCGTGCTGGTAATATGTATGACGCGTAGGCTATCGGACGTGCCGCTGAAGCGCACGTTGGTTCTTAAAGAGGCCAAGGCTTCGGTTAAGGGGTGGGCAGGTTGTGATAAAGCGGACACAATGTCTTCGCCAGATTTCAATGTCGGCAATACCCCCATGACAGTACTTTCTAGTCGCTTTGTGACATCTGCGGGCGTTCCAATGCGGTTGTCGAAAAGCTCCCGGAAAGTCGCTAAAGCCATTCCGATAGCAGTGCCCAGCAAAGAGGCCAAAAGTATCGTAATGGGTTTGTTAGGTCGTGCGGGACGCATAGGGACCTGGGCTTCGTCTACAACTTCGACCAAGTTTGCGCCGATGTCGTCTGTGATGCTAACCTCACGTAAGCGTTGCAGCAGAGCTTCATATTGAGTCCGCTCTGTTTCCACTTCGCGTTGCCGAATATTATATTCAATGCTCTTTTCTCTAAGGTCGACGAGGGAATCCTTAAGGCTCAAAAGCCGACTTTGGATGCTCTGTACGCGCGCCAGCGCGGTTGCGTAAGTCGCTTCAGCTTCCGCTAGGCGACCTGAAATAACGGCATCGGATTCTGCAGCGATCGCGGCATCAAATAGGTCAATGCGTGCCTTGAGTTCAAGCATATCCGGGTGCGTCGGTTTGAAAGTCGCGAGTTGTTCAATATATTCTGCATCGAGCTCGACTTTCTGTTTTTTGAGTTCCGTCACGGAGTTACTAGCGAGAATATCAGACGTGAAACTGTTGCTACGGGCTTGTTCCAGAGCACTCTCAGCAAAGCTGAGCTCACTTTGCGCATCCACGAGAGAGATATTGAGTGCGGCAATAGCGGCGGCGTCCAATGACCCGCTACTCTGTCCAGCTTCTTCATCTTCCAGAATTATGATCCCATTATCAGAGGCATATTGGACTAAGTCGCGTTCCGCGGCTTCCAAGCTTGTTTTGATCAAAGCCAGTCGTTCCTGCAGAAAATCTCTGGCATAAGCGGTGGCATTAAACCGACGGGCAAGGGCATTGCTGATAAATGTCTCTGTCACCACATTCACTATTTCTGCAGCCCGGCGGGGATTGGGATGTTCGAAAGAGACCCGGATGAGGCGGCTTCGGCCAACAGGCGATACAGAAAGGTGTTCCCTGAAGCCCTCTACGCTAGTGCGCAGGCGAGCATCACTATCCATCCTGGCCCATTCATCGCTGTCTGTCTCGGCGAAGGCAGGGTCGCCCACCAAGCCTAAGGCCTCGATGACATCAACGGCAACAGTTTCGCTACGGAGCAATTCGACTTGTGTCGTAAGAAATTCACTGTCTGCGATGACGGATTCGACATCCTCAACGTCAATCACATTGCGCGTTTCCTGACGGACCTCCAAGATAGCGCTGGCACGATATTCTGGAGTTATTCGCTGCAGCACCAAAAGCGTCAGGCCCACGACGCCGACGAAGCTAAGAAGAATAAGCCACCAATTCTGTAAAGCCGCGCGAAGGACGAGACCTAAATCTATGGTGTTCATTCCGGTGTAATTCGGTGCGGACAGGCCGGCAGACATACCCATCGGGCTGTCTGTAGCGGGCATACCTGTCGTGTTAAACTGATTAGGCTTTTGGGCGTAGCGCTCTGAAGCGCTGAATTGGGATGGCTGTGACGATGTCATCTGATTTTAGTTTCGTGTGTTTCACGCATGTGCGGGTGTGTGAGTTTTGGGAAGATGATCCGTGAAAGACGTGTGGAAGTTCATGTATTCGATGTCGAAAATGAAGCGCTATTTTGGTTTTTACAGCGTTTGCATAATCTCACCGCCCCTTTGGCGATACTCAGGTGCTTTGTAAAGCAGTTGCACTCACAACATGACTTGACACTCGCAGCCTATGTGCTGTTGAGGCGACCCTGCGTTCAGACAGGAATATTTTATGTTAAAGGATGTCATTCAGTCGCTCCGCTTGGCAGGCATCGAAAAGGCGGCGTGCCTCTTTCCGTTCGTCCTGCTCACGAGTGGGTGCCTCTCAACACCCAGTGGCAGCCGTGTGGACGTGGATGCTGTCCAGTCGGAAAATATAACCATTACTGATCAGTTGCCTGATGTCGAACTTTCGCAGATTGTCATGAACGCTCAGATGGATGTCTTTAAACAAGGCGACCTAGCGATTGTGACTGTGTATAATGTAGAAAATCTGTCAGGCACGTTTCTTGTCGGCCGTGACGGCACAATCAATTTCCCCCTCATTGGCACGATACCTGTTGCTGGATTGACTACGCTTGAGCTTCAATCGACCTTAATCGACGCCTATGGTGCGGAATATCTACAAAATCCAAGTATTACAGTCCTGTTGGAAGCGACACCCCTAGGTCGGATTGTTGTTGATGGATCGGTCAACGAGGCGGGCGTCTTTGACCTTACGCGCAAAATACCGTTGTCTGAAGCGATAGCCCTGGCGGGAGGGGTTGGCGAAAATGCTGATACAGATCGTATTTTTATTTTACGTCGACAAGGCGAAACGAACCACTTGCAACTTGTGAGCCTGAATGAAATCCGCTCTGGTGTCATCAAGGAGCCTCAACTGATACCGGGCGATCTGATCTTTATTGAAGATGATCGGGGTCTGGTCCTATTCAGGGAATTTGTCCGCACGGCTCCTCTGTTCAACACAGCCGCCATCCTCTTGACTCGTTAAAGTGTCTCTCGGTGAGTGTGTTTTCAAAGCTTCTGCGTAAGCAGGCCCCAGATTTGACAGGGAAGCACCGTGCCCCAGAGGGATGCTGCGCGTATTTCGTGGGTGATATTCACGGTCACCTCGATCCTTTGAGGCGTCTTGTAAATCGGATTGCTAAACGGGCTGCCCAGGATCATGCGGATCTGCAAACGACATTGGTTTTCCTCGGTGATTATGTCGATCGTGGTCCCGAAAGCGCGGGTGTTATTGACTATCTTCTCTCACTCGACCTTCCAGATATCGAGACGGTGTTTCTCGGCGGCAATCACGAAGATGCTATGCTCGATGTACTACAGGGGGCACGCGATGTCGAAACCATGGAAACGTGGTTTTCTTGGGGCGGTCTTGTCACAGCCCGGTCTTATGGCGTGAGCAATATGGGTGATATGACAATGCACCCGGAACGCGTTCTAAAGCGCTTGCTTAGTGCAGTGCCACAAGCTCATATCGATTTTCTGTCTAATCTACCGGACACATTCCGGTTCGGAGATTACCTGGCCGTTCATGCTGGTGTTCGCCCCAGTGTGCCGCTTGAGGAGCAAACATCAAAAGACCTGCGATGGATACGGAAAGATTTTCTGACCTACCGTAAGCCATTCCCTTTGAAAATTATTCACGGTCATAGCATTGTCGATAGGCCGCAAAACTATTCGAACCGCATTGCGGTGGACACGGGTGTGTATCAGGACGGCGGGCATTTAAGTGCCGCTTTTTTGGTGGAAGACAGGGTAGAATTCCTCAGCGAGGCCACAATAGGAAAGCCTTAGCGAGCTGGTTGCGCTGGAGTCCGTTGTCAAGACAAGATTGCTTAGCGAGGCTTGCTTGTAATTTCTGTCTCTTGCTTTAGCGCCATGTAGTCCACAAAGTCCGCCATGGTGAGATCTTCCTGCGTCGACTGAGCCTCCGAAAGCATAGAGAGGGCTTTCTCTGCAAACTTGATGCGCGACGCTCTGGTGGGATGAGTAGACAAGCCGAGTAGGGGAATGTCGCGGAGGCGACTTGTGCGTCGCAGGAACCTAACGATGGCATCGGGCTTAAAACCCGCTTTATTGAGCAAGAAGATGGCGCCTAGATCGGCCTCACGTTCATACTGTCGGTTCAAGGATGGGGAGTTGCGCCCGCTTTCTTTCGCGTCAGCAAGATTTTGCGGGTGTCCGAGCATAAAATGCGAAAGCTCATGCGCGATAGCGTAAGCCAGTTCATCATCAGATTGAGTAAAATCGACGAGTCCTGTCGAAATTCTTATCGCATTGATCTCTGTTCGGGCTAAAACCTGTCTGTCATGGGTCAGCCGCACAGGACGATAACAGGCAAGAGGGCGCCTTATCGGGATCGTGTCAACAGATTGGCCACGTTGGATGCGGATTTCCCCTAAGGCCAGCAGCGCCTGAAGCTCTAAACTATTGTCTGCTATCGGCTCATCAATGGGGCTTAAAAGGATATCGCCGGGCTTTAGCTTATCCTGCAAGCCAGTGTCTCTCACGTGTCTGATGATCGGATAGTCTTGGATATGGTCTTCAAGATATTTTCGTAAATGACGAGGGTAATCTGCGCGGCTATGGGTGCTAAGCCCCGGGATTCGCCATCGATTGGCACACTGCTCATTCGCCGCTTTTGACAAGCGCAAGGCAATAGCGTTGAGTCGGTCTAGTGATGTCCGATACTCCCTGATTGGAGCTGCAAGTGGAGTAGGCTCGGCAATATTGCGAGCAGAGGCAGCGGGAAGTAGGGCGGCAGGGTTGGTTGCGAAGGCGCTGACGAACACTAAGATCAGCAAGAGGGTGCGGCGCAGCAGATTAATCATCGAAAGCCCCGATTATCCGCTTTCTACTGGATTGCAAATGGGCGTTCGGCGGTTGGCGTAATCAGGGTCGGCTCTGTCTCTGGAGTAATGCCGCTTTTATAGGATGTCGGCTTAGATAAACCTTCGATCACTCGTTTATCTATCGCGAGCCTATCAGCATTCAAATGAGTAACTTCTTCCAGAAAGGATTTTGGCTTCTTGTAGTAATCGCTATCGGGGTTGATGTCTAAGCCAGCAATTTGGGCGATTTCGCTAACAAAATGCACGCAATTATGTTTGTTCAAATTGTAGCGATTCCCGGGCGCCTCGTCCCAGAGGCCGCGTTCTCTCTGTATGGCGGCGGTTTGCTCAGCTGAAAGCGAAATCGTAAAATGGGCGTCAGATTTGTCGATGTAAGAGCGTTTTGGGGTCACAATATGGCCTTTGACAGAGCCAAGCAAGAGGCCGGGGCCGAGGCGGCGGGCAGAAAATCCAAAGGCTTGCTCATTGGGCAAAGTGTCCACGTCGCTTTGAGGATATGTTTCGGATCTTGATGAGTTAGGTGAGGTCTCTTTCAAGATGACGAAAGCATGTGGAAAGTTTTCCCCCAAGCTATGACTGTAAAACGTTAGGAGATTGATGGGCCGAGATAGATAGGCTGCATCTTGCTTCTGTGCAGGTTGCGTCTTGAAGCCCGGCGGCTCAGCCCGCAGGGACGCTTGGGAATTTACAGAATCGTCTTTGTGTTGATCTTGGCTTTGGGTGAAGGTCGCGGTAGTATGGTGGTATTCTTGTGCGAGGGCCTGGGGAGGTTTGCACAAACATTCAGCGCAAAGGATAAGGAAAACTATCAGAAAACGTTTTTGGCTGAAGTTTCTTGAAATTGTCATAGTTTTTTGTGATACACAATCTACTTGATAATTGAAATTGCTGCCGATATAGGCCCGCAACCACATAAAAGGGAAATCAAATGTCTTTCACAAGAGCAGTCACCGCCGCTGCCTTTATTGCAGCAAGTCTTAGCTCAGCTGCGCTGGCGCAAACCGTTGGTCACGTCGAAGCTGACTCCGACGTTGTCGTAAAACGTTCCGGTGAATACTTCGCCGCTCAAAACATGAGCCCCTTAGCAGCTGACGACTGTGTCATCGCTTTCGAAGCGCCTGTTGTTCTGCGGCTCGAGAATGGCTGTGAATTTGACTTGGCGGCCAACCAAAGCGTTATGGTCAAAGCAAATGAGACCACCTGTGATGCGTCTTTTGCTTCCGCTGAGGCTGTCTGTGCTATGAGCGACTTTGAAAGCCAAGATCTTCAGCTTGGTCTTCTGCCGCTCCTGATCGGTGCGGCTGCTATCATTCCGGTTGTCGTTGCGGTAGCTGATGACGACGAGCCTTCCAGCCCGTAGTAGAAATTTTTATAGGTAAGGCGCTCAGCGCCTTACCTCTTAAATTCACCAAACTACTTTTTCTGCATTTATGTGGATCTTGGTGTGTGGGCACCAAATATCTCCTCGCGTCTGTGTGTAAAACCGCAGGCTCGTTGAACAGTCAGGGGTGGCGTCATGGTAATGTTGTTCAGACAGCTATATCCTTCCATGAAACGCTGCATCGACTTCCTTGCTGCGCTCCTTTTGATCGTACTCCTCTCACTCCCTTTGCTCATACTTTGTGTGATCGTTCGGGCAACGTCACCAGGCCCTAGTATTTTTTGGTCTGAGCGCATTGGCCGAAATGGTGTTATTTTTACAATGCCAAAGTTACGCACAATGACGACTTGCTCTAAGGTTATGGCGCGCGAACTGGCTTCGGATCAAGATTGCAAATTGACTCCCGTGGGGGGGTTCCTCCGCAAGACAAGCCTCGACGAGCTTCCGCAAATTTGGTCGATTTTAATGGGGCATATGAGTTTCATCGGGCCCCGGCCCCTTTTGGCAAGCGACGAGGCTGCGCGCCTGAGATTTTCTTGTGAAGACACTATGTCGGTTCGCCCGGGGATTACAGGGCTTGCTCAAGTGAAGGGCCGAAATTATGTGAACCCAAGCCGAAAGGTTCGCTACGACTCGTTTTATGCACGCAACGTTTGCTTCTTCTTGGACGCACGCATCGCCCTATCGACCTTAAAGATCTTGCACCGCTTCGATATGGTGAAATAATCGCCTAATTGTCGGGCGCAGAGCTTGAAACTCTTTAGAAAACGCTTTTCGAAAGCAATCGCTCCCGCCCCAACGCTGTCGCTTCATTTGCGGCTTTATAAAGAGACGGGAACTCATAGGTCCATGACACTTTATGCGAGACAATATCGCAGGTAGTCAGACGCCAGTATGTTCGAGCTTCTGTAAAAGAGGCTCTGCAGTCCACCTCAGACCCTATTATTGACGAGTGTTGCGCTAGACATTTCTGCGGTCTGGCGGCGTTGCCGCTGGCTGGGAGTTCGTAGAAGTTAGCTTCGATTGTGGTCAGGGCCCCATATTGCGTTGCGCTGTGAGCTTTAGGAGCGACGCTTCATTATTGGGGTCCGTTAGGAATGCGGATAGCCCAACCCCACGATGTTAAAAATAAGTCTAGGCCGCATTAAATGCCAAAACAACCCCAAGTTGTTTGTAGTAAAGCGCAATCATGGGTATATAACGGATTCTAGGCAATCATCTCGGTCAAAGGCATTCATAATGCATAGATTTTTACCGCAGGTGCAGGTCATCACTGTGAACTAGGATGCGTTATGCAAGAACAATTCCAACTCATGGAAACGGTTTGCGATCAATTTCCTGGCGAGCGACTCGATCTGGAAAAGTCTGAAATCGGACGCCTCTATATGGCCTATCAAGGGTATAGAAATGACCTTGAAAAACTCGCAGATTGCATTCCAGGCAAGGACAATGGGATTGCCTCGCCAGATGAGTTAGTGGCTGTCATATTGCAAAAACGAGGGGGGTTGTTGGACCGCGCCGCAACATTGCCGGTTCAAACACAGTCTGATGTTCTGGCGCTGTTGGCATTGTGGCATGCTGAAAGGGTCGAGGAACAAGACGGGGTTGACCTAAGTGCGGCTGACCGGCTTGTCCGGTCTGTCTGCGGATATTTTGGTATTGTCTGAACTATCTCTGGACCTCGTAGCGCAGCGGCAAACGCTAACTGGGCAGAGGGGCTACTGACATCGAAATTCTGAGTCATTTAAGAGTCTTGAGTTTCAGATCAGTGTAATACAAAAATTGCATGTTGTCGGTTGCTAAGCTGTTTGTTAACCGTAACCCGTTGGGGGTCGTTCTTCTACACTGCAGGGCGACTGAATTTGGGTAGGGATGTAACATGCAGGACAATACCGATCTGGTCGATATTGAAACGAATATTGGTCAGCAGTTGAAGATGCTTCGGATCGGGAAGAAGATCAGTCAGAAGCATCTCGCTAGCTTAATGGGTATCACCTATCAGCAAGTTCAGAAATATGAAAACGGCTTGAACCGGATTTCTGTATCGCGCTTGTGGCAATATTGTCGGATCTTCAATATCTCGCCGGACTTCTTGTTTGAAGGCATTCTAGCAAAAGATATGAAGCCCTCTTCATCAATGAAAGATGCGGCGCCCCTAATTCCAAATATCGTCGCCACGTCACAAGACATTAAGCTAATACTTGCTTTTCAGCGTATTGCGAGTTCTCAAAAAAAAGCTTTGATGATCAAGGTTTGTGAAGCCATGGCGGAAGAGTTAGAGGACGCTTAGCCTTTTGCCCTCCAGGCAGCGTTCCGATTGGCAATCAAGAGGCTAGTTCGATAGCTTTTTTCTGCCCCCATCTCAGCCATAATCATACCCGCGCGGTTAGGTTCCATTTGCCGAAGCAAGCCGGCAGAAAAGGTCGGGTCCATTCGGTCAAATATGTCCGCGGCCTTGGTTGGCTTCATCGTGGAATACATTGTCACAAGACGATCAATGTCATCAGTCGACTCTTGTTCCAGTCGATCAACAATGGCCTCCATTTGCTGCTTTGTTGCCTCAATCGCGGTGAGTTTCGTTTGTACGTCTAATTCAATCTGACGCAGCGTATTTTCTCTTTCGTCGAGTAAGAGCTGACGGGCCTCAATCGCTTCACTGTCAGCCCATAGTCGTTGTGCGAGGGCTTCCGTGAAACAGGTATCTTTGTCAGTCGTGGTGGGTCTATCGAGAGAGGAAGGGGCTTCGACAGGGGCTTCGGGACTTGGACCTTTCGTTATGTCCGCCGCAAAGGACATTGACTGTTTCATAAATGGACCGATTTGTAGTCCAGTGAGAATAGCAAAGCTCATGCCCATGCCGATGAGAATGCCGCCGCGCGATTTCATGCCGGCTCACTCATTTTAGATGCGGTTGTTTTCGTATGAGGCGACGTAGCTTTTGAAGGACGATATGCTTCGCGTTTTTGTTGCCGGTTAAGAGCTGTCAGAATGCGTTCAAGTTGTTCCGACATAAGCTTCGCCCGGTCCCGTGCGCGTTCGACTTCGATGGTTCGAGCTTGTGCTTCCCCAGATGCCCGCCGGACTTCATCTTTGAGATTGCGTAGGTCTACCATGGCGACTTGCATTTCTGCCCGGGCATCCCGCGCCCCGCGATGAGTCCGTTCAATGGCCTCCGTCAACTCAATGATGGAGGCCCCCAATCCATCCTTCATATTACGGAGCCGCTTCAACCGGACAGACAATAAGGCACAATAGCCGCAACACATCGTACAGAGAAAGAGTAGCAGGCCATCCTTGATCAAAACAATTTCGAGCGAGGAGAAGTCCATGAGCATGAACATAGGAAAAGACCTTAATTTTCTGCACGAGTTAGAAAATTTGCCAATGGCTGTATCGACCAATTTGTCTTCATAGGTCTCCTAGGTTTTGGGTTACAATCTCCTCGCCCTGCCTCGCTTGAACGATAAACGCCGCGTTATTCCAAACACTCCTAGAGATTTTGTGCCTGAGTGATATCGTTGGCAAGGACTTCAAGCTCTTTCAGCTCCCGTGTTTTCTGCCGTGCGAGACGCAGTCCAAAAACGGTTAGTCCGGCCATTGCGAGAAGACCGATCGCAACGAATGGATAAATCACCGCCATATTTACGCTTGCTTCTGACGTGTCAGGACTCAGCGCAGACCAGAAATAGCCAAACAGCACACTGGGCCATGGCGTTATGTAATAATACCGGCCAAGATTGCGGGCGGCCTTCGTTCGCTTGATCAAAAACGGCATTAGCTTGTCTGGCTCTTCCGAGTATGCCGCAATCAACCGCGCCTTGTCGCGGCGATATTTCCACCAGCTGAATACTAGAAATGCAGCACAGCCCAGGCTCAGAAGACCTCCCGTGGGCATTTGTCCCCCAAGCTCCAGAATGAGGGTGATCGCTGTTAGAAAGATGCACGTGGCAAAACTGATCTGGTTGAGCCGCCGCAGGCGTGTGTTGTGGCGCTGCAGTCGGGCGATAAGCGCGTCTGTGTCTATGATGGGCGCGTCGCTCTGCCAGAGACGACCCATATCATTCACATCGAAGGTCATTTCGGGGGTGTTGTCTGTCATTGGGCGGCCTCCTTTCGCGCAGGCTCGTTCAATTTTATCGAAAGCGCGCTTTTGGCACGGTGGAGTCGCACCCCAACATTGCTGGCACTTAGCGAAAGGGCGTCAGCGATCTCTGTGTTTGAAAAGCCCTCTAGATGCAGGGTGATCACTTGCCGGACGGGTAGTGGCAAGGCCCGGACCGCTTCGATCAGCTTATCGCGCTTGAGCGAAAGATCGGCGCGCGTTTCAATATCTTTCGAAGGGTCTGGAGCTTCAGCGGCTTGTTCATCATCGACTTCCTTTGGCCGGCGCGTGGATTTTCTGACGTGATCGACACCGACATTGTGAGCAATCCGCGCGATAAAAGTCTTCAAGCTAGCATCACCGCGCCAATTTGGCAGCGCCCGGAAGACCGTCAGCAAGATCTCCTGAACCACTTCTTCAATAAGCGCAGGGCGGCGTTCATAGGTCGAGGCAATGCGCGAGACCAGAGCGGCATGCTCTCGGATGAGGCTCTCAAAGTCTGGGGACGCACGGCTCATGGGTATTATAGTCGTTGAATTTTCCAAACCATTACAGTTATTTTCAAAAATAAATTTTGTAATGGTTTCAGAGCCTTGTCGACTATTTCCCTGCCACAACAGAAAAGGAATACGGCAATGAAACGCAAACATGTAAAAGCGACTCTGATAGGAATTGGTGCAGCTTATATCGTCCTAGGCGGTCTACTCTTGAGCCTCCATCCAGAGCCCGTCGCGATAAGCCTTGATCTCGCCGCGCCGCTCATCATCTCTGCGATCGGGATTTCCGTTGCATTTGCATCTTACAGTCAGCCTGCTGATGGGCCTGACGTTCCTTCGCTGAGCAACGCCATCTGCGCCTCCAGCAAGCCAAGCCCAATCCAGGCTATTTCACTTGCCGCCTCAGGCTTCTTCCTCGGCGCGCTTCTCTATCACCTTGTCAAACTTTTCGCCTAAGCGCGCAAATGAAAGGACAATAACATGAAAAATCTGTTTTTAGTTCGGCCATTACACTCTCAGCATTATGCGCTTGTGCAACGGCCGACACAGCGACCCTGCCAAAGGCCCCTGCTGCTTGGCTTGTCAGCGATGCAGACAGCGAAACGATCCTCTTTCCGACGGTTCATGTTTTGCCAGAGGGACTGGACTGGCAAACAGATCGCCTTAATGGACTGATGGCCTCGCCGGATGAAGTTTGGTTTGAGCTCGGCCGGTCCGATGACCCGGCTGTCGTCGCTGATGTCCAGCAATTGATGACTGAGCATGGCCTGTCACCAGACAGGCCGCTATCCAGTCGTTTGACGGCAGAGCAATACGCAAAGCTTGAAGCAGCGACTGTCGAGATTGGCATACCTGCCGCAAGCTTGCTTCAAGCAAATCGCTTGGTAAAATCTATCACCTGGCCTGTCTGATCTCAGCGCGAGTGGAACAGTAGCCTTAGGCTCCGATCAAGCGAGTGTTGTTCACAAGCTGCGTCCGAACTCGGATGAATGGATCAGCTAAATCTCAGGCGACCTGGTGGACGACGTCGAGGGTCGTATCCTGCTGCAGAACCAATTCCCGTCAGGAAGGCCTGGAGTAGCAGATCAAGGGCATCGTCGATCACTATAATCACGAGCGCTATCATAAGAACTCGAGCAACGTCAGGCGGTCTGACGTCTACCTCGCACGTATCCCAATCCATTATCACAGACGAGAAAGTTTCAATCGAGGGGCCATTCAAATGCGACGCTTTCAATGCCGCAGAGCCGTCGCCTAAAAACCAGACGAACCGACCCGCGCCCCATTTTGCAAAGTTAGCCGAGTATCTTCTGTTCTCCAAAGCTATCTTGACAAACCCTAACCCTCTGCTATTTCAACAAGTGTTCAAATTCAACAGTTGTTGAAAAATAAAATCTATAGGGGAACAAAATGTCATTTCGAAGCGCCCTCATTTTATCCAGTTCTCTAGCTGCGATCACGCATATTCCCGTCATCGCGGAAGCACAAACTGTTGACGACGAAATTATTGTTACGGCCCAGCGCCGGGCGCAAAGCATCCAGGACGTGCCAATTTCTGTAACGGCTGTTTCAGGTGACTTTCTCGAAGATATTGGGGCGATTGACATTACGGATGTTCAGAAAATCACACCCAATGCAACGATTGAAGTAGCACGCGGATCTAACTCGACTTTAATCGCTTTTATTCGAGGCGTGGGGCAGCAGGATCCGCTTTGGGGGTTTGAACCCGGCGTTGGGCTATATGTGGATGATGTCTATATTGCTCGCCCTCAAGGCGCGATTTTAGATATATTTGATGTGGAACGTGTCGAGGTTTTGCGGGGACCGCAAGGAACGCTTTATGGGCGAAATACCATTGGTGGCGCGATTAAATACGTCACCAAAGGCCTTGATATGGAAAACCCAACGCTGAAAACGCGGGTCAATGTCGGTTCTTATAGTCAATTTGATCAAATTATTTCGGGCTCTCTGCCGATTTCGGATACATTTGCGGTCGGGGCGGCTGTTGCAAATTATCAACGGGACGGCTTTGGTGAAAATCTAAACACTGGGGCAGATCATTATGACAAGGACATTTTAGCAGGGCGCATTAGCGCGGAATGGGCACCATCAGACGCATTTAATTTCCGATTGGCGGCAGATATGACGCAAGATGATTCCAATGCCAAGCATGGACATCGCCTACTTCCGAGTGCGGATGGAACGTTGGCTGTCACGGATAGTGAATATGATACACGTGCAGGGGCAGGGGATGACAATGAAGTAGAAACCAAAGGTGTTTCCCTGACGGCGGCATGGAATGTAAATGATGCAGTCACTTTAAAGTCTATCACCGCCTACCGCGAGGGCGAAACAGTTACACCGATTGATTTTGATGCATTGCCTCAAGCCGATTTTGATGTGCCCGCCTTCTATAATGACGATCAATTTACACAAGAATTCCAACTTATATATAGTAGCGATCGTCTGTCAGGTGTCGCAGGCTTTTATTATTTGGACGGTGACGCGCAAGGTGAATTTGACGTTGTGTTGGGGGGATTGGGGCTAACGGTCTTCACTGCAGGTCGTCAGAAAAAAGAAAATTTGTCGGCCTATGCTGATTTTACCTATGAGTTAACGGATCGTTTAGGGCTTTCTCTTGGTGCCCGTTATACAGAAGACAAAACAGTTGCCGACGTCACACGGGAATTATGGTTGGGCAGTGGATCTGCTTCATTTGATCCTTCAAATACAACCTCAATACTGTTTCGAACAGAAACAGATTATAATGGGCTGGAGCGCAAGGACAGTGAGTTCTCACCTCGCATCGCTGTGGATTATGAGTTGACGCCGAACACAAATATTTATGCGTCTTATTCTAAAGGCTTTAAAGCGGGAGGTTTTGATCCCCGCGCGAACGATTTTGCTGATGTTGCAAATTTGAGCCTAGACGGTTTTGGTCCTGAGACTGTCGATAGTTATGAACTGGGTGTAAAAGCTTCTGTCCTGGATAATCGCTTAACTTATAGCTTAACGGGCTTTTTTGCTGATTATCAGGATCAGCAAATCACTGTGCAACGGGGCGCTGACTTACTTCTCGCAGATGGCGTAACGCCAGGCCAAGATGGTGATAATGATACGTTCACATCAACGGTCTTCAATGCGGGTAACTCTGAATATAAAGGCGTTGAATTTGAAAGCGCGTTTAAGCTCTCAGACACTTTCACTCTAACGGCTATGCTGGGATATATTGATGCGGAGATCACGGAGATTTTGGATGATCAACTCGGCAATATTGCAGATCTGTTTGTTACACAAAATACGCCTGAGATCACAACGCGATTCGGTTTTGCCTATAACCACGACTTAGGCAATATGGGCGACATTTTATTGACGGGCTCGGCGTCCTATCGGGATGAATATTTTTTATTCAGCACGCCTAACCAAGGCTTTGCAGCAGGAACCAATCCAATCTTTGCGCAAGGTGGTCCGGCGCTTGATCCTGATAAATATACTGTCTTTGATGTGGGTGTGAATTGGACCAGTGAGAGTGGGCAGTGGCAGTTTGGGCTATTCGGCCGGAATTTGACGGATGAGCGTGCGCGCGTGGCAGCCTATAATTTCGTCTCTCCGTCCCAGCTTGGTGTGGACGGGGCATATTCCGCTTTCTATCGGGCGCCGCGTACCTTCACGGCAACGCTAGGATTTAACTACTAGCTTTCCGTCGCGTCGCAGATGGCTTTAAAGCCAGCTGCGATGAACGGGATCATATGTTTATAGCCGGTGATTGTGTCAGATGACGATGCCTTTCCTTTAGATAATGTATCAAGGCGATGGGTGTCGGCAAATGTCAGGGTCAATGCGCCGGACATATAATGATATCCCCAATAGAGTGCCTGTTCATCGGCGTCAGGCAGGGCAGCTTTGAGAGCGGAAATGAATTTGAGAACGAAAGGGTTGAAATTGTCTGTCATTAATTCTCGACCCCATTCTGTGGAGTTATTTACCCATGCCACGAGGGACAGATAATGTTTCCATCCTTCATCTGCCGAAGCATGAATATCAGCCAATGGCCGCAGATACGCATCAATAATATCTTCCAGCGTTGCGGTATTTGGGGCAGCTTTTTCGAGACAAGCAGAAAGCGCCTGATCCCTAACTTTATTCAGGACAATGGCCCTGCGATGGAAAACTGTTGTGAACAATTCACGCTTGGTTCCGAAGTGATAATTCGTCAAAGCGACATCGACATCCGCAAGCTTCGCAATTTTGCGCAAGGTCACACCATCATAACCATGTTCGGCAAACAACTGTTCTGCCGCGTTCAAAATACGCTCCTTGCGATCAGGACGTTTAGTGTTTTTGGGCAAAATTCTTCATGTCCTGTTGTCGGCAGTCGCTTCGTATATGGGCAGAGATATCCACGCGGTCAAATCATCATGGGAAGTATTTTTCATGATTAAATCGACCGAGCCATTATTGCCCGATTACTTTACTTTGCATGCCAAATGGAGAGGAAAAAAATCCGCATTAATTTCGGCTACAGAAAGTTTGAACTGGGCTGAATTTAATAGTCGTTTAAATCAAATTGCGAGTGGCCTTCATGCTTTGGGGTTAAAACCACAAGACAGAGTCGTCGTTTTTATGACCAATGGCGGAGCGATGGCCGAGGTGCTGTTCGGTCTGATGGTAGGCGGTTTTGTTTCAGCTCCGCTTAATCTGTCAGTGACGGATGAAGCCGTTGGTAATATGATAAGGGACTGTGAAGCCAAGGCCATAATTGCAACGGCAGATCATGTTCATCGTCTGAACCGAATATTGAAGGCCATGGGTAAAACTGCGCCAGCCATACGCATTTTAGCAGAAGGAATGGCGGAAAATTGGATTGAATTTGAACCTTGGCGGGATGGACAATGTTCAGGTAAGGCGGATGTCAAAGTTAGGTCAGGTGACCTGCTCAATATAATTTATTCCTCGGGTACAACTGGTCAACCCAAAGGCATTGCCCACACACATCAAGGACGCCGAGACTGGGCCTATGATTTAGCAAATGCGTTGCGCTATAACAGCTCGGCTCGTTTCATGGCGACAATCGGCCTGTATTCTAACATTACTTGGGTGGGCATGCTTTGTGCCTTATTGTCTGGCGGAACCCTTATCGTCAGCAGGAAGTTCGACGCCCATCAACTTTGGCAAGACATAGAAAATCATGGTGTGACACATTTAGCTATGGTGCCCGTCATGTATGAACGCATGATGGAGGTCGAAGGTCATGAAAAGTATGATGTTAGCACTATGCAAGGCATGATGAGTGCGGGTTCTGCTTTGCGAGCTTCTATTCGCGAAAAACTATTCGCTCGCTTTGATTGTGGGATCACGGAACTTTACGGACTTACGGAAGGTGTAATAACGACTTTAGATCCGGAAGACTCCGAAGGACGCATGTCCTCTGTAGGGGTTCCCATTCTTGGCAGCGATCTGATCATCTTGGATGAAGAAAAACAGATATGTGGCGCAGGCAAATCCGGTGAGATTTTGATGGCTACAAGGTTTGTTATGCCGGGCTATCTGAATCGGGATGATGCGACATCAGACAGCCTGTTCATTGATGAAAATGGTCAGCACTGGCTACGCACAGGCGATATTGGCTATCTGGATGACGAAGGTTACCTCTACATTGTCGATCGGAAAAAGGATATGATTTTGTCAGGGGGACAGAATATTTATCCGCAGGATATTGAGGCGGTTATGGCGAGACACGATGACGTTATTGATGTCGCTGTCATCGGTGTGAAAAGTAATCGCTGGGGCGAGACTCCCCTGGCCATCATTGCACCCAGAAATGGCAAAGCTGATATTCAGGCAATTAAAAAATGGACGAATGAGAGGCTAGGCAAACAGCAACGTATCATTGACGTGAAGATAATGGATGCCATTCCGAGGAACCCAAATGGCAAGATATTGAAACGTGATTTGCGCCAAAAGTTCAAAGACATTTCATATGACTAGAGCGTATGAAAATATCTTTTATCAATCCCCCGATGGTTTGAATTTATATGCACGAGTTTATGACGGTCAAAATGACAAGCCCACTTTACTTTGTCTGCATGGCCTATCCCGTAATTCAGCCGATTTCCACAGTTTGCTTGAGTTACTTCCAGACTACCCAGCAATAAGTGTTGATCAGAGAGGTAGAGGGCGGTCAACTTATGATTCGAATGTAAAAAATTATCGTCCTGATATTTACTGCCAAGATATGTTTGCTCTTCTGCGGGAACGTGGCCTTGAACAGGTGATCGCTATTGGAACATCAATGGGCGGGCTGATGACAATGATGATGTCGTCATCCAATCCGAACATTTTTAAAGCGGCCATCATTAATGATATCGGTCCCGAAGTTGATCCCGCAGGTCTGAAAAGACTACGCGGTTACATTGGTAAAAGCACAGAGTTTGCGAGTTGGGACGCGGCCGCCCAATCCATCAAAGCGCAAGGCCCGGATATTTTCCCTGAATTCACCCATAAAGACTGGCTCGCCTTCGCGCGACGGACTTGTGAGGAAGCGAAAAATGGAACCATCCGTTTTGCCTATGATCCGGCCATTCAAGCCGGCCTGAAACAGGATGACCCATCGGCTGTTCCGCCTGATCTTTGGCCCCTGTTTGATGGTCTACGAAATGTTCCTTTATTGATCATTCGCGGCGAGACCTCTGATATTCTTTCAGCGGAAACCGCAACAAAAATGATGGCCCGACATCCTGACTGTCTGCTGACGACTATCCCTAAGCGTGGTCACGCTCCACTCCTCACAGAGGAGGCGGCGATTGAGGCAATCACATCTTTTCTGGAGGCCCATGCATGATCTATCGTCTCTTTCTGGTCATTTGTATGGTATGCTTAGTCGGTTGCAATGCAGCCCAAACTGATGATCCATACGACCCTCGGGCAAGCACGTACTTCCAACTTTCTGACAAGTTGATCGATGTTGATGGGCTGACAATGCGTTATCGTGATGAGGGGCCCAAAGAGGCGCGAACACTCGTCATGATCCATGGATTTACTTCATCTCTGGAGAGTTGGGATCAGTTGGCCGCAGAATTATCTTCCGACTACAGAGTTATTCGTATGGATTTACCGGGTCACGGCCTGACGGGGCCTGATGAACAAGGCAGATATAGCAATGAGCAAACTGTACAATTTGTTTCAAGCTTCATAGATCAGCTGGGCCTCGAAGATCCTATTTTAGTGGGTAATTCTTTGGGCGGGTTGACGGCTTGGCGATATGCTTCATCTCAATCAGATAGTGTTGCAAGCTTGATATTAATTGCGCCCGGAGGTTTCTCAATTAACGGCGTAACAGAACAGCCGGCCAAGGTTCCGGCCATGGTAAAGTTCTACTTGACCAAAGCGCCGGAGGCAGGCGTCAAGCAAGCTTTGTCAGCGCTTTACGGTAATCCCGAAGCCATCCCCGTCGAACGATTTACCAGTTTTCGTAATTTGATGAAACGTCCTGGCAATGGGGAAGCCTTTGTTCAACGCGCGGCAACTTTTACACTACCTGACCCAGAACCTGAATTGAAAAGACTAGACGTGCCGACGCTTCTGCTTTGGGGTGACAGTGATATAATGGTTCCCTCAGAACACGGAGAGAAATTTTCTGCTGCGCTTCCGGACGCGAAATTGATTGTTTATGACGGTGTAGGACATATACCGCAGGAAGAAATACCCGGACGTGTCGCGGCAGATATTCATCGGTTTCTGGAAGAGCATACCCCATGAACCTGCGCACAACGAATCGGTGGTATATCCTTATTGTTCTGACGCTCGTTTACGCGCTAAATCATGTTGACCGTCAGATTATGGTCATATTGTCCGAGCCCATAAAGCTGGAATTTGGGCTCAGCGATACACAGTTGGGACTTCTGACGGGTTTCCTATTTGCCGCCTTTTACGCGACATTGGGTATTCCGTTTGCGGCATGGGCTGATCGGGGCAATCGTAGAAACATAATCGCTTTAGCCCTGACAATATGGTCTGGTATGACGGCTGTGAGCGGCTTTGCGCAAAATTTCTGGCATTTGGCCTTGGCGCGTATGGGTGTTGGTATTGGCGAAGCTGGCGGTACGCCTCCCGCGACAGCCATGATATCTGATCTGTTTCCGCCCAAGCACCGGGCCTTTGCCTTGGGCATCTATACGACAGGTATCAGTCTAGGCATTTTAATTGGCTTTGTTTTGGGCGGCGCCATCGCTGCTCGATATGGTTGGCGGGTTGGCTTTTTTGTTGCCGGTGTTCCGGGGCTGCTTATGGCTGTGATTTTGTTATTGACTGTGGCGGAACCCAAAAGGGGGCAATCAGAAAATCTGGTGGATGACGATGACGCCCCAAGCCTGAAGGCGACTCTGTCCTATTTTCTGTCACAAAAGGCCATGGTCTATCTTCTGCTGGGCGGTGTCTTTGTTTGTATTTCTGCAAATGCCTTCCTGGTTGGTATACCGCTTTATCTCATCAGAGTGCATGAAGTCCCTATTGGCGAACTCGGTGTGGCGTTAGGATTGCTAATGGGCGGTGTCGGTGGCGCGGGGGCCATTATTGTGGGAGCGTTGTGTGACCGTCTTTCGCAAAAAGATCTTAGATGGCGCCCTTGGATGATACTCATAACCGGCCTGATAGCGTTCCCTTTTATAATCTGGTTTCTTTACGCTCCAGACAAACAGACGGCCTATCTAGCCTATCTGGTGCCGGGTTTTGTCGGGCTGCTTTATGCGTCTATCTCCTATACCGCGATGCAGGAACTCGTGCCCTTGCGTATGCGCGCCATGGCTTCCGCTGTCATGCTGCTTTGCCTGACCTTGCTCGGCATTGGGCTCGGCCCGGTGATATTAGGGATGATCTCTGACTGGTACACGGCTGACCTTGGTCGGTTTGCTATCCGCCGTGCTTTGACTTGGATCTTGATATTCAACCTTATGAGTATTGTTTTCTACGTCTTGGCTGCGCGTCATTATCGTGCGGGGGTCGAGCGGGCGCTCAGGTACTAAGGGAAATTGCGATGAGCTGCTAACTCGTTCTTTGAAGGTGGGCAGTGTTGGATATATAGCCAAAACGGCAACTCAAGCCCTACGGAAGGTAGAGTTACTAGAACCGATGTGCAGAGTGAGATAAATTATTGTGAAATAATAATTTTTCGAACGCGTTAGCATAGGGGTGACACCACCCCTTTTTATCTTGCCCTCCACTTTTAAGTATGAATCTCTAGGCTGAAAATGTTCTACAGAGAAAATTCTATTTTGTTTTGCCTTGGTTTGGAGTAGATAAATAATCGCTACTTAGGACTGAGGGTTGACGGAAAATTATACACAGCAAGAATCCGCCTTAGCAGATCATCTATTCGAGCAGAATTATGATGAGCTGATGATCATTGCGCGAGCGCGGCGCAGGCGTGCCAATGGGCACCAGACTTTGGCGACGATTGATCTTCTTCATGAGAGTTATCTAAAACTCAATACTGCGCGAAAATGGGAGTCACGCGAACATTTCATCAATGCCACAGCTCTGGCTATTCGGCATGTTATTATTGATTATGCGCGACGCAAAAATACGGCCAAACGTCATCAAAAACTGGTGCCGATGACATTTGACGGAGACTTTGCCGTCATGCCGGAGTTTTGGGAAAGCTCCGAGCAACTGATCCAGATTTCGGATTTGATGCGTCAGCTTGAAAATCTAAACCCGCGTTGGATGCGGGTCGTCGATGCACGATATTTTTGCGGGTTGACGGAAGACGAAACGGCGACGGCATTGAAACTGTCTGCAAGAACTGTGCGGCGCGATTGGCAAAATGCCCGTATGTGGATGGCAGAGAAATTAGGATTGCAACAGACTTAATTATTGTAGGCGCCCAAAATGCTATAATCTCAATCCTCTTTCTTGCATCACCTGAAAATAAAAATGCTGCTCAATATTGCTTTTGGCAAACAGGCCTTTTGCTTTTGCCTGATCATAGAGTTTTTGCGCGCTGTCTGTACCGTCACGCAATTGAATAACATAAATTTCAGCCAGTTTTAACCAGCTTCCAACGGCTATCTTATCAATCGCTACAGCCGCGTCATAATGCTCTTGGGCGCTTTCGAACTGCCCATCATCTGCATTGACCATGGCTAGACGCGCCAAGGTCATCAGGTAGTTATCTGTTTGGCCTTGATATTTTTCGAAGACTGGTAGAGCGGCTTCGAATTGGCGTATAGCGACGTTCAGATCACCTTCCATCCAACTCATTGTTGCCTCAAGGCTGTCTACGCGAGCTAACACAGCATTATTACCTTTTTTGGTCTCATTGATCTCTCGCGCTAAATCAATCTGGGTGCGCGCCGCAACAATATCCTGCCGATGAAAAAGCTCCATGCTAGCGAGGAGTAGTCTACGGGTATCAGACCCCTGAGAGAGTATTGTCGCGTGTTCTTCCAAAACTTCAATGGACCGACGGATCGTATTATAGGCCGCGTCCCAGCGTGCATTATTGTGCTCAATTTCGAATAATTTGGCCAATAGATAAATTTTCGCAAATGGACTTTCTTCTTTTTCTAAAGTGGCATTGATAACTTTTAGGGATGCCTCAACGACATCCGGATCGTCGCTTAAAATAGCGACTTCCACAGTAGTAGCAGCGTGATCTATCGAATATTCTTCAGGTGTGCCTTCGTAAAACTGGGCGGCCTTTTGAAACATATCCAGTGCTAGCTTTTCTTCACCCAAGCCGCGATATGTATGCCCAAGATTGACTTGACCGTAAGAAATAAGCAAATCGGACCCGCCATATTTTTCTTGCAACCAAGGCTCTAAGATAGCGCGCGCATTGACGTAATCATTGCGATCAAGAAAATGCTTTCCAATGGCGAAACTTGTGCTGGCCGCATGTAAGGGGTTGTTTTCTTTGGAGTTCCCCAAGTTAAGTTTTTGATAGTCTAGTAAATGCCCAGAGAGTGTGTCCGTATTTTCCTGACCAAAGGCATAGCGCATCATTTGCGCAATTGAGCTGTTGATTGCCATGCGAACGGTGGATTGGTTCGTCCTCCATTCCGCGTTTAAAAGTTCTTGATTGGCACGCGCCGCCTCTGCCTGGGCCTGTTGCGCAAAATATTGGCTAACGCCAATCCCGCCGATCAAGGCCAAGATAAAACTTGCGGCTAAGGCAGAAGCGAGTGGCGCGCGTTTTATCAGCTTTGAGAATTTATAGAGCCCCGACCCTTGATACACCCGCACGGGTCGATCCTGAAGATAGGCGTCTATGTCATCTGATAATTGCGAAACGGTTGCGTAGCGATCCTGCGGATCCGTTTCCAAACACGCTTTCGCAATCGCGGCGAGATCAGCTCGCACGTCAGGTAAAGAAACCTCGACGCCGCCATCGGCTTTCCGCGTAGCGGTCGATCCTGTCAGAAGCTGGCACAGCAAAAGACCGAGCGCAAAAATATCCGTTTGCACCGAAAGGGTCATCCCGTGGAGTTGCTCTGGTGCGGCGGACACAAATGAATAAGGCCCCAGATCGTCCTGATCATTCCCGTCCAGCAATTTGGCTATGCCAAAATCGATAATCTTTAAGCGCCCCTGTTGATCGATCAGGATGTTATCTGATTTCAGATCACGGTGCAGAATCAAATTATTATGCGCATAGGTAATTGCATCGCATATCTGCCCAAAGAGATGCAGACGCGCCTTGCGGCCTAGCTTTTGACTCTCGCAATGAACGGCAATCGGGGTGCCGTCAATAAACTCCATCGCCATATAGGGGTAGCGATTATCCGCAACCCCGCCGTCAATAATCACCGCGATATTCGGGTGGTTCAGCATGGCCAAGCGCTGACGTTCCTTGTCAAATCTGTTTTTGCGCCGCGCGTTTTGGCCCTTCATGACTTTCAGCGCAACAGATTGATCATAGAGCTTGTCGGCGCGGTGAGCCTTATAGACATCGCCCATGCCGCCGGAGCCGATCAGGCCGTCAATTCGCCACGCGCCGACTTCGTCTCCCTGCTGATAAAGCGGCGCCTCTGCCGGAAGGTAATCGCCAACTGCGGTCATCATGAAGGCATCTAGCTGTTGTGATTTTTGGAATAATCGCCTCACATCCGCGGCGATCTCAGGCGTGTCTGTGTCCAGCGTCCCAAAAAAGGCCTCTCTGGCCGCGCTGTCCAGTGTTTGCGCCTTTAACACTGCATCAGAGATTTTATTCCAATTCATAATGAGCCCCCTCGCGCTCTTTTAAAAAAAGGCGCCATGCGATGGAAGTCGAAATATTCAAAAGTTTTTTGGCCGGGTTTGAACTCGGTTTGCGTAATCCCAATCGAGAACCTTTGTGCCGTTTTGAAAACGGGACGGGTCAAAGTTGAAGAATTTAAGCATTTGGGGTGAATTATGTTGCGACATATACGGACGACGCCAAACGATGATAGAAGCAAATTTTGCAGGCTAACCCAGCGTATTCATCGCGCTTGGCTCGCAATGACGTCAATCATAGTTTCAACGATCATAGGGGCGTATCAAGCTAATGCCGCCGAGTTGGTCACGCCAATTTCCTTTCAAGGCGGGTCAGACCGAACGTCTGAGTGTCGTGTCGAAGTTGACTTTGGCATTCGAGGAACAGACTCAGAGACAAGTTCTGTACCACCATCAAATGTAGATTTTTTCCAATATCAGATTATCAATGAAAGCGGGCAGGGGGTCAGCGGTACTGACAGAAGATCTGTCGCGACTGGTGACGTTGCTGGGCCTTCTGCACCATTGCGAATAAGAGACTTACAAGAACCAGGACTGCAACTCTTCGCCGTGTTGGAAGATCGCGTGCAAGACATGAGTGGCCGGTTTACGCTTGTCGAACTCAGCCGCGTTGCCATTACGCCGTCTGATTTGCGATCTATTCCTGCATTTTCAGCCGGGAATGAAGGGTTTTGTGATCAAGTTGCGGACCGGATCGAGGGTCAAGTTAACCGCGCGCCTACTGCCAATGCAGGCCCGGATCCCATGCCAAACCTCCCACCGCCCGGGGCTAATCCATCCGACTTTGCCGTCATTCTTGATGCCGGTGCGTCCAGCGATCCTGATGGTGACATGCTGACCTATAATTGGAGCAGTTCGGCGGCAAATAGCAGGGACCGGCAGTTTTCTTTTCCTGATCCCGCTGATAGATCTCGTATCCTTGTGCAGCCGCCTGAGACCACGGCTAGGAACATTACCTTCACTGTGCGTGTGGATGACGGACGCGGCGGCGTTGATACGGATGACATCACAATTCGCTGGCAAGACGCGGTTAATCGCCCACCGGTTGCGGATGCGGGCGTCGATCAAACGGTCGGCGCGCGTTTCCCGGCAGATTCAGCCAATCCGGTGACAACACTCCTTGATGGGTCGGGTTCAACAGACCCTGATGGCCCGGCCGATATACCTAGCAATGTGGATGAAACATTCACGTGGCGACAGGTCAGCGGGCCAAGCTCGCGCCTGATTGAAACTGCAATCACGTCTTCAAATGTTAAGGCTGAGCAACCCGCAATGCCGGGCGTGGCGGTCTATGAGGTGACTGTGCGCGATCGCAGCGGATTAACAAGCACAGATCAGGTCAGCGTGACTTGGGAAGCGAATGAACCTGCCACGACAGATGCCCCACGGGATCAATCGCCAGCAGGAACAGTCGCACGCGGTGACGTTATCACGCTAACGGCGGGTAACATAACGGACCCAGAAGGCGATGTTGTGTCTTTTCGGTGGCGTCGTGCCCCGGGCTCTCCCTTCACCCAGCTGGATGATGTTTTCTCGGCAATGCCCAGTTTTACCGTAGAAGAAGAGGGGCTCTATATTTTCAACCTCGAACTTGATGACGGAACATCGACTACGATTATTCCTGTGCGTGTGAATGTAGAGATCAATTCCGGTCCAGTCGCCGATGCCGGTGAGGATCAGATTGTCGTGAGTCCAAACTCCCGAAATATGGGGCGTGTAGGTTTATTTCTGGATGGATCAGGTTCGTCGGATCCCGATAATGACAGTTTGACCTATCAGTGGACACAAGTTTCCGGGCCCACAACAACTATTGAGCAAGGCTTCAATACCAGCCCGCGCGCGACGGCATTTTACGACTTGCCCGGCGACGTTTCGGACGAAGTTTTTGTCTTTGAGCTGATCGTCAATGATGGTTTTGTCGATAGTGCACCGGACCGCGTTCAATACACTCTTTCCACGGATGCCCTGCCGCAGGCCGTCGTCATCAGTCCTGATGGGGTATTAAATCCGGGGGATAGAGTAACCTTTGACGGCTCGCAATCCTCTGATCCGGACGGGGCTGTGACCTATGTTTGGAATGTCGCAGGGCGGGATGATATTACTCTGTCGAGCACGACGGGGCCGACTACATCCTTCACGGCACCTCAAGGCGTCGGCCTGTTTGAAGTGCGCGTTCGCTTAACCGTAACGGATAGCGCAGGGCAATCCGTCCAAGCAGTTGGCAGTGTTCAAATTCAGGGTAATAGCGCGCCAACTGCGCTTGCTACCGCGTCAGCTGACGGCGTCAATCCAAGCGATATCATTCGGGTCAGTCGGGGGGCATTGGTGATCCTAGACGGGTCTGGCTCCACCGATCCCGAAGGTGATATGCTAAGCTATCGCTGGGAGCAGACCGAAGGCCCGACTGTTGCGCTGTCAGATACGACGGCTGTCATGCCGACATTTACAACGCCCGACGTTCAAGACGACGAACGCATTACTTTCTCTCTCATTGTCAATGACGGCAATCAGGATAGCGTCGCGCCGAGCACGGTGTCTATCACGGTTCTCGCAAATGCACAGCCTATCGCTGTACCAGCCGCGAGTGCTCTACTCGTCACATCTGGGGAAGAAGTGACGTTGGATGGCACGGGTTCTTCCGACCCGGACGGCGATAATCTGACATATTTGTGGACGGTATTCGGCCAAAATCAGGTCGAGTTGTCCGACCCGGAGTCTGCCACGCCGACATTCATCGCGCCGGAAGTCACCGAAGAAACCGTCTTGCGCTTCAGCTTAGTTGTGAGTGATGGATCCCTGCGCAGCCAGCCTGTCTTCCTCGAAATCACCGTCAGCCCGCTAGGCGCAGTGACGATTGTCCAAACAACTCAAGGCCAAAATGGGGAATTTACATTCACGTCCGATACTTCAGAACTTAATCAGACGATTACAACACAGAATGGCCGGGGAGAATTCACCGTGCAGCTGACGGCAGGCACATATTCTGTCACAGCCGCGCACACCAGCGCGCAAGGCTTTGGCCTGACGGCACTGAGTTGTACCGATCCCGATGCGACTACAGATTTGGGCGCGCGCCGGGCCACGATATCCCTGCAATCGGGTGAAGATATTACCTGCACATTCTTAAGCGTAAATTCTCGCGATACAGCGCAACGAGCGATTGCACAGGCTCTCGTGCAGCGTAATGCGCTCATTTTGGCTAACCAACCCAATGCGTCCCGGCGTCTTGACCGTCTCAATGGGGTCGCAGCACAAAGCGGTAACATACAGTTAGCAGGTCTGTCCGTCCTTTCTGGCTCGAATATGCCTCTGACGGCATCGTGGTCTGATCAAGGTGCGTACATGGCCTCCAGCCTGGCGCAAGCTAGTCGGGGCAGCGCGAAAAGCGGTATTGGCAGCGTTGATGTCTGGGGTGAAGCAATATTTGCGAATTTTGACTCACTTGGCAAAGATGGGAAGTTCTCGCTTTATTATCTGGGCGCAGATTATGTTGTGAACGAAAACCTCCTTGTTGGCGGTTTGGTGCAGCTTGATAGCTTTAAGTCCGAAAGTGAGCAGCAGATAGGCGATATGGATGGCGAAGGCTTTATGGTCGGGCCGTATGCGACCGCAAAAATAGGAAAGAAACTCTATTTTGACGGTCGCCTGGCTTGGGGTAAATCCGATAACTCAATCTCTCCTTTAGGGACATTCGTGGACGATTTTGATACGGATCGGTTCCTGGCCTCCGCTAGCGTAACAGGCGATTTCTCGGCCGGAGCGAAATTGAAATTTCGCCCAACTGTGGCGCTGCGGAATTTGTCTGAGACACAGAACAGTTACACAGATAGTCTCGGCGTAGAGATTCCTAAGCAAAAAATCAGTACAGGCGAGGCGAGTTTCAGCCCACGCGTTGAAACTCAAATCGACTTAAATAATGGGTGGGTCATGCGTCCTTTTGGTTCGGTGGAAGGCATTGTGTCTTTTGGGGATGAAATCGACACCATCTTCGAAAATGATTTCCGAGCGCGTTTCGAAGGTGGCGCGAGCCTCAGGTCAAACAAAGGTGTCAATGCAGGCATCAGCGTCTTTATAGACGGCGTGGGCTCAGACGGATTTAGCAGCGAGGGCATTCGCCTGACATTCGGATATACGATGAAGTGAGGCGATAAAAATTCTAAGCCCGTTATTTTTGGACCTAATTTATCAAATTTGCGGAGGGCCAGATAAAGCGGGTGACACCCCCTCACGGCTAATGCTTTGTCTGCACATCGATTTTTATAACGCTATGCCGGAAAGCTGTGGAGTTACGGTATTTGAGTTTTCTGCAGTGCTGCCGGGGTTTTCGAGTGTGCCACCGTGTGACCCCGTATTTCTATGTGAAATACTGCGAAAGCTCGATGAAGATAAATGTGGGGTTGAAGGGCTACCTAGCGGTGCTGCCGGAGCCGCCCTTCACGAGAGCATGCAGGGGCGCTAGGCTTGTCGCAGAGCGGCGACAGGGACTTGTCTCGAATTTGATCAAACGGCCATCAGCTACGCTTTGAGAGGAAAGTGCGGATTAGGCGTCTTCGCCAGAAGGGCAGGCCATCCGCTTTTCGCTTACGCGGCGGCTGGCCTCTGAGCTTTTCGGGGGCTTGGCGGTGAAGGGATAGCTTGCGAGCAGAGCATTACTGGCAGGGTGTAATTTCATTCCAGCGCTGGTCATCGGCTGCCGCGCAAACATCACGCCGCTGCCGGGCAACTTTGCGGCTATCTGTGTCAAGCGAACGATAGATCATCCCTCGGTGGTCAATATGCCGAACAGCCTTGGGCACTCGCCTGACATAGTGCCAAATATCACCTCGAAATCTCAAATACTGATCGGGCCTTCTAATCGATTTCATTCTGCCATCTCCGCGTTCGCCCATTGTAGGGCAAGAATTTAGGCAAATCGCGTAAGTTCCCGTATGGAAGACACAGGAAAACGGGATTTTCCTAAGCCTTTCAGTGTCTAACATAGTTCGCAATGTCAGGAAAATGGTGCCCCCACACAGCACGACGCTGCGCAGCAAAAACTATATAAAACAATAGGTTAAAATTGTCAAATCCGAAATTGTGGCACAGTCGGAATCACGGTTTGTGGCACAATTTCGGAGGTGTCCCTATCGTATCTTCAAACTAGCCTATTTTCCGTTTTAGCTTCAAGGCTGGCTTCTCAATGAGGTGCCAAGACAGACCCGCTACGAGTATGAATAATGGTGTTGAAATAGCCATAATCTGGAACGGCCCAAGGTCAGGAATGAAGAATAGAACGGCTTGGATAAGTGGGTAATGCCAGATGTATATCCCATAGGAATAGTCCGGTAGTTTCAACAAAGGCTCAAACGTCCGATCTGATAGTCCCAGTCGTAGCATCAGGCCGGTCAGGCTGAGTGTCGCGAGAAACTCTCCAATAGGTCCGGCTCCGAAGGCGAGAAATAATCCAAACACCACAGCAATAGACCACCAAGGCGGGCGACGGGCTGCGGGCCAATGCCACAAGACCATGCCCAATAAAAAGCAGGAGGACAGGCGGAAGAATGGAAGTGTCGAGGCGGGCAGCATGGATGTATCAATTGTATGCGGTAGCAATAAATAGATCGCTGTTGCGCCAATCCACATGATCAGCGTCGTTGAAAGACGTTTTGCTAATCCAATGATGAAGGTGATCGCTGCAAGGATATAAGCCGCCATCTCGTAGCGTATGGTCCAGAGCGGGCCGTTGAAGTCCTCTTCGAGGTTACCCGCGAATATACCGCCTGGAGCCCCTTGAGGGTCACCCATGATTAGAACTCTGAAGACATAGCTCCATGTCTCGGCTGAGACGAAATTGTCTAGGCCGCCCGGCTTTGAGAAGAACGGCGCAAAGATAAAACCGAAGGCCAACATAATGACGATGAGTGCCGGGAAGATCCTAAGCAACCGCGAGGCCGCATAAGACTTTAAGTCGTTGCGAGTGGCCAAGCTGGTCATAATGAAAAGCCCGGAGAGAACGGAG
>CAWUKE010000003.1:0-42088 GCA_963922935.1 uncultured Alphaproteobacteria bacterium
TAGGTGGCGGCGGCGGAGGCGGCGTAGGTGGTGGCGGCGGCGGCGTCGTAGGTGGCGGCGTCGTAGGCGACGTAGGCGGCGTAGGCGGCGTCTCTCGCCAATCCAGCAATTTCCTGCACGCGGTCAAAATGCGTAATTGCTCTTAACGACGCGGCCTCAACATCCAATCTAGCATCATCAAACCAAAGCGGCACAATCCCACGCGTCACCCGTAAAATGATATACTCCAGCCGTTCGCGCTCGTGCGCTTTCGACCGCGTTCCCATCATGGGCAAAATCAATCGCTGAAGCTGCTGACGGTTATTGGTATCCAACAAATCATTTATGCGAATTGCGAATGCGCCGAGTACCGGGCACGCACATTCGGGCTTATCTGTAGCTCCCTCTGTTGCCATCCAAGCAACGGCTTCCATAAAGCAAAGACCATTCTCCCAGCCGTTTCCTGCCCCCCCACGTAATTCCAATTTACCAAACATGTCTGCTCCTGTGTGTTTCATTGGTCTTGCTCCGGTGGAGTGGGGCTGCGCGCAATCGCAATCAAAACTTTTGCAAGCGTTACAGCAGCGAGTTGGACCTCAACCATTCGCAGGACATATGTGGCTGGCCCTTGTGTTCCAAACAACATCAGTCCTCTCCCTTGTGGGGGTGGGGGGCGCAGCGTGGATCGTTTTGATAACCATCAATCCAAACTTCGCCACGCGCGCATCCGACTTCACCGAGCGTAAAGGCAACAATCAATCCAAGCACAATCAAAATCGAAGGCACTACCGCAACGAAAAACAACACAACTTCTCCTGCTGATCTGAAATATTTTACATCCCAATCTCTCCAGTTCATCACGCACCTCCACTGATAGTTGCTGTGAGCGCGCGCTCTGTGCGGCTTATGTTATTTGCGTGGGTCTTGACCCGTGCGAGAAATTCACCTGCTGTCGGTGCCCACTTTGTCGCCTTGCGGATTTGCTCTTCGTAGCATTCCCAAATGCTAAGCAGTGGCTGATCAAGCAGGATGCGAACCCAATCTTCAGCAAGGCTTTCAGGGATGTCACCCTTGCGCGGATAGTGAGCCAGTAAACGCTTAACCACGGTTGCCACCTGCGATGAGCAGCCGGGGAGCATCATCCTCTGAAGCGTAAGTAAATTCGCCTTCGACTGTTGATCCGTCTTGCCATAGGTCAACGGTTTCCGGTCCATCCACAGGCGATCCAAACTTGTCAAAAGCGCTAAAGCTGTCTCGCGGTCCTGCGGATCGATTATCAGCGGGCTTGCGGCCATCGGCTGCACGTCTGATCCAGTTGCGCCATGTTGCTGACCAATCGATTTTGCGCCCCTTTGCTCCTGAGATGTTAGGCCAGTAGTCGCGGAACTTATCTGCTTCACGGTTTATCTCCTGCTGTGAGAGGCCTTCTTTAGAAGCGAAGGCGTAGTCATTCGGGGTTGGTGACCAATTGTCTGACAATCGGGTGGCTCGCGCTTTTCCGCGAGGCTTCGCCCTAGATACTTCGTTAGAAGTATCTATTGACGGTTCCTGACGGTTAGTGATGGGCGGTTTTTCGCCCCTCAAAGTGCACGAATTTGCACGTGCAATATTTGCACCTGCATTTTCTGCACCTCTATCTATGGTGTCCGACTGAAGCCGGGACAGGCATATCTTGTATGACGTGCGGGAACCATTTCCCTGCCCCAGCTTCTTTGTCGTGCGGATGATATAGCCATTGTCTTCCAGCCATTTAATGTGGCTTTTGACCGTGCGAATACCGCAGCCTGCCTCGTCAGCAACTAACTGCTGAGACGGCCAGCACCGAGCATCTTCGCCGCTCGCATGATCTGCCAATACGACAAGCACCATGCGCCGCGCGCAGGAAAGCTCAGCGTTCCGACAATTCAAGACAGCAGAGATGACGTGTACACTCATCCGACCTGCCCTCTCTTTTCCATGAGGCTGCGAAACCAAACCCGCGCTTTACGAACAGTGTTCGGGCACCCCTCTATATGCTGTTGCAGGACGCGGAAAGCGTGTAATGCTGTCGTGTGGTCATTGCGCTCAAAGGCCCAAGCCGTTTGGGTCGTGCTCTTACCGTTTATAATCGTGGCGAACATCGCAGCTTGTCGCCATGTGGTGTCTGGCTGGCGCTTTGTAGATGCTATCAAAGCCTCTTTCGTCATACCAAGGGCATCAGCGGCAATCTGAGCAGCCTCGCGGCCAAGCTCTTGCGGAGGATCTAGGTAAAACCGGCGAGCAAGGATCATGGCGTATTCAGCGCCTTCTTGCTTAACTGTTTCTAGTTTAGGCCCTTTGCGTTCCAATTTTTCCACATACCGCGTAGTCCTTACGTAGTGTGGAGTTGACATTGCCGGTTGTAATGCCGTCTTGTTGTGAACTTTCATCAGCCCAGCCCCTTCTTTGTTATGGTTTAAATTCTCTCATGCGCTTTTGCCGCTTAAGCCCGCGCTGATGTGCGAGTTCGTCTTCTGCGAGAGCCTCGACACAAGCAGGTCGATTGCACCAGTCTCGCTTATATGCAGGCTTAGGGCTGTCAGAGTTACGACAGCAGCCTCGTTCGCAGGTGAGTATGGGAGAGGTGAAAGCCATCAATCCGGCTCCCTGATGTAGGCGCCCAACACATAAAGGAATAGCAACAGCCCCGGAAAGAACAGGCTCAAAAACACGAAAGGACCAAGATCATCCCCCGTGACGCCGAAGAAATACCAAGCGATAAACGGCAGCCAAGCAGGCAGAATCGCAACAACAATCAAAACCAAAACCACGAACGCTAACCCAGCAAGAATGTTTTTCAGCCCCTCGCCCATCAATCCAGCTCCCCCAGAAACACAAGAATGACAGGCAATGATATTATTCCAGCGCTGGCCATCATTACGAAAAACAATGTGATGTCAGAGGCCATTTATGCTGCCTCCGCGGGTTTAATGCGGAACTTTTGGATGGGCCTATGGTGACAATCAGAGCGTTTTGATTTGACGTAATCGCCTGTGCCTTCGAAGTCTGAGTGCCGGAACACTGACCCCATAACGCGGCGATCCATGCCGTCAGGAATTTCTACAATGTCCCGAATATCATCTACGGTAACAGTTGCGTTGTACTTCAAATGCTCACGAGCTATGTTCCGGCATCGTTCAAGAAAGTCACCTTTTGTTGCTTCATGGGCTTGATGCCATTGCGGGTCAGCGCTTGGCGCAGAGACTGGGGCAGTGGCTTTCGGGGTGTAATGTGCTGCGGCCTTTATCGCGCATTTAGGGCAGATCTTTTTGACTGGGCTGTTACGGTTCGGGTTATCGACCAGAACATGACGGTCGTTGCACCAAGGGCAGTATTCGCGCCTGTCGGCTCCGAGTTCGTTTGTCTTAGCCCCGGTCATGCTGGTTCACCTTTGAACATATCAAGAGTGACGGGCTTTTTTGGCTTTTCGACAGGGAATAGCTTTGGCTGTTTGTAAGCCTCTTCGATGCGCTGACAGGCTATGTTGAAGTAATCAGGGTCAAGCTCTATGCCGATGAACTTACGGTCAAGCTGAACACATGCAACGCCTGTTGTTCCGCTACCCATGAAGGGGTCTAAGATGGTTTGAGAGTTTGGAAGAAAACCGAGGCACCAGCGCATAAGCGAGAGCGGCTTTTGTGTTGGATGCTTACGGTTTAACGTTATAGCGGCATTCGACAAATCGCGGCAACAGTAAACCCCATGCCCTTTTGAGAGCCACGCAAGCTCTGCATCAGACAAAAATGTATTAAATGCGCCGTCGTTTCTTTTTAGCCATATGAGCGACGCCCCGCGAGGCAGAAGATCAGGAAAATTGTTCCAGCCCCATATTATTTGATGCTGACCGTACTTCAGCAATGGGGAAGGATTGAAAGGCTTATCATCATTCAATATTTTAGAGCCGCCTGCGGGGCCTGCGCGCTTTGACCTTTGCTGCGCGTTTTCCTCTTTTCCGCCTGAAAAACGTAGATTGTTAGTTTTTAAACCAATCCCGTAAGGCGGATCAGTAACAACAGCATCAACCTCGCCAAGCGTGGGCATGACATCCAGACAATCGCCTAGATATAGCGTGCAGTCGCCTATTTGCTCTTTGCGTTTGTATGGTTTCCCAGCCCCAGCCATTGTTTTATGCGGCCTCCCGCGCCCAACTCTCAAATGTCACAGCACCATCAGAAACTCTGTGGATTTGTGCCATTCTGTCAATGTCTGGCATGGACTTACCGCGCCGCAAGCGGGATACTGTCGCTCTGTGACAATCAAGCAGCTTTGCAGCGGCTTCGTCATTCAGGCCTTTGAGGCTTAACCAATCTGAAAACTTCATAAGCAAACCATGTACGCACTTCGCACATTAGTCAAGCGTTAAATTCTCGTGCATGTTTCGCACTTTTTTTGGAAAAGCCTGTTGACCTACTGTGCGGAGTGTGCACATATGTATGTCAACAACGGAGATAGATATGCAAGACGGTTTCGAAGATTGGCACTATAGCTCGGGCTGGGAAGGCTGGCCTAAAGATGGCCCAGCACATGGCGGTCAGTGGAAGAACTGGTCACTCAGTGCGACAATCACAAAAGCCAAGGGCGAAGACAGCTTCACGCTTAATCTTGGCGACTTCAATCTAACAGAACACGAAAGCCTAGACGCTGCAAAAGCTGCTGCTGTCTCTGCGCGTGGAAAGGTGGCGGCGTGAAAAACGTTTTCGAAGAATACGACCTTTGCCCGCAGCAGGCTGCTGTATGGGTATTAGATAAGGGTGCAAGACTTTTGCAGCACATCTCAAACGGCATCGATTATCACGGTCGCGTTAAGGCTGATGAGGATTTTCACATCACAGAAGCATCTAACTTCATTTCAGAGTGTCGCGATCTTTTAGACATTCTTGAAAACAAGATCAGAGAGGCTCGAACCTCAGGTGCGGGCATTGAGGATGGGGAGCCTTCCCAATGACCCTCTCAGAACTAGACAACGCTATCGCAGTTGCTCGCAGAGCAATGGCAGCAAAGCAAAAGCAGATAGACGCAATCGAAGCTGAGGTGCGCGACCTAGAGCACGTCATTGACGGCCTGATCAATAAGCGCGTCGCCCTGAATGATGACATCATCGCACAGAAGCACGGCTTCGAAAACTTTGACGCAATTAATGATACGGAGGCAGCATAATGGCTGATGGGATGAGTCCAGTTTTGGAACCCGGCTGGTATGAGATGCCGGAGCATGTATATCACAAAGACCCCTGCCCCTTGCCGTCTTTGTCGGCATCTTGCGCAAAGACAATCATTGAAAGCTCGCTAAGTCATGCGTGGCTGTCGCATCCGCGTGGCCCAAACAGTGAGCCGTTTAAGCCAAGCGAAACGATGGAAATCGGGAAGGCTGTTCATGCGGCTGTGTTTGGCGGTGCGAAGATGCATATTATTGACGCCGATAGTTATCGCACGAAAGACGCAAAAGAACAACGCGAGGCGGCAACGCTCAAGGGTGATGTGCCTATCCTGAAAAAGAAAGTTGAAGTCATTGAGAAGATGGCTGCAATCGCAAAACAGCGCTTTGAGGGCCTGTATGGCGGACCTTATCACGCTGAGCGCGTGGCGATTTGGAAGTGCCCTAGATCTGGGGCATGGCGGCGCGGAATGCTCGACACGTCAGCAAAAGCTGCGCCAATCATTGTGGACTACAAAACCACGGGCGCAAGCGTTTCTGATGACGCCTGCATAAAGCGTATCTTTGATAGCGGCCTACATATTCAGGCAGCAGCTTATGAAGAGGCCATGACGCAGCTTAACCCGAAATGGGCGGGCCGTGTGCGCTTCCTCTTCCAATGGCAAGAGCAGAAAGAACCCTTCGAATTATCTCGCCCAATTGAAATGAGCGAGGCGGGCATGACGCTTGGCCGCGAGCAGTGGGCCATCGCTGGCGCGCTCTGGGACAAGGCGCAAGAAACACAATCCTTCCCCGGCTATGGCGTGACGCCAACCGAGGCGACGCCGCCCCCTTGGCATATCACCAACTGGGAGATCCGCATGGAAACCGACGAAACACTTAACGGAGTGAACACATGACAGACCGCCAATTTATCCTACAGCCTGCCGTGCGTGAGCGTGTGCCGCTCCTGGTTGGCCTGTCTGGCCCGTCAGGCTCAGGCAAGACTTACAGCGCGTTAGAGCTAGCCACAGGCATGCAAGAGGCTGTTGGCAAAGATAAGCCGATCATTTTCATCGACACCGAAAACCGGCGCTCCCTTCATTACGCTGATAAGTTTGATTTTCAGCACATGGATTTAGGCGCACCGTTCGGATCGCTCGATTATCTCGCTGCGCTTGAATATGCAGCAAGCCAAGACCCTGCTGTCATCATTGTAGACAGCATGAGCCATGAACACGAAGGTCCGGGCGGCTTGATAGACAGCCACGGACGGATTTTAGCGGAGCGTGTCGCCCGCGCAAAAAAGAACGGTGACAAGCGCAGCGAGTGGCAGATAGAGGCCGCAATGCAAATGCTCGCATGGTCTAAGCCTAAATCATCGCGCCGTGCCCTGCTCAATGGTCTCGTGCGTTTAAACCAAAACGTCATCATGTGCTTTCGCTCTGGCGAGAAATCGAAGCCCGTCAAAGGTAAGAACGGCAAACAAGAGGTTGTCGCCCAAGGGTTCACGCCTATTGCCGGGCCTGAGTTTGTCTATGAAATGACACTCTCTGCCCTGCTCTATCCCGGCGCAAAAGGTGTGCCCACATGGGAGAGCGACAAGCCGGGCGAGCATGGCGCAACCAAACTACCGGGCCAGTTCTATAACCTGTTTCAGCAGGGCGGAGCACTGAACCGCTCACATGGTCAAACCCTCGCAGAATGGGCACGCGGCGGAGCGGAACCAAAACAGAAAGCGGGCAGTATCGACATCGACGCACTGCGCGCAGAGGGCGAACAAGCTGCAGAGCTGGGGATGACTTTCCTAAGCGCATTCTGGAAGCGTCAAACCCCGGCAGTTCAAAAACTGCTCGAAGGCATCAAGGATGACACTTGGAAACCGATGGCAATCAAAGCTGACGCCAAGATCGATGAAGAAGAAAACGAAGGCGTTGAGCTATAGCAACGCCCGCGCAGCAGGAAGGATAGGATAAAGCATGACACAGACAGCAATCAACACGCACAACATGCGCATTGAGTTCGGCAAGCATAAGGGCGAGCTATGGACTCGCGTTCCTGTCTCTTACCTTAAGTGGATTGTGAATGAACGTGCGAGAGACAACGACATAGCGCAAGCCGAATTAGACAGACGCGGCACTGTTACACCGGACTGTGATGTCTCAGGCCATGCAATAGATCGAGCCTCCCTGAATTGCCGCAAGATTTGGCACCAAACCAAAAACAAAGGTGAGGGCCTTCACGCTTGGCTTGTTCGCATGACCGAGGAGGCTTTAGCCGCTGAAGAAATGCACAAGGGCAAATACCGCATTCACGGGATGTTGCTCGCTATTGAGAATGACGGATGCTGGCCCGTTCTTAAAACGGTTATTCGGGAAGATTGAGATGACACACGAATTGCTTAAAGAAGCAAGAGAGACTATGGAGGGGATAAGTGAAGCCCCTTGGGCTATAGATTACGACTGTGGCAATGTTGTGGATCTTAGCGACAAAGACAACAAAAGCGCGGGCGTGCAATGTGGTGAGGGTTTTTACATCGCTGTTGCCTTTGATGACATTGACGAACTGCCATACAAAGCCAACGCCCGTTTCATCGCCGCTGCTCCATCTCTAGTAAAGCGTCTAGTAGAAGCTCTTGAAAGAGCGGAGGGGGTCATTGAGGCCGTGCGCCTACAGGCGTCTAGCTGGAAGGGCGAGGCGAAAACGCAACAATCAATAGTCCATGAGATTTATCAGATCGTCTCAGAAGCCAAAGGTGAGCCTGCCGATTGGAACGGTGCGAAACCAGTGCGAGATCGCATTGCAGAACTTGAGGCGGAGAATGCTGAGCTGATTGGGGCACTGCAACAGATAGCTATGGATGCGCAGGGAAGCTCTCATTGCGATCCAGCGCAAAGCGTGTGGGCTAATTATCATACAGCTACGGAGGCTTTGTCTCGCGCCGCCTCTCTACCGAAAGAGGCAGAGTGATGCGCTTTAAGGTCGAAGAACTTCCGCAGAGCGTGTTCCCACGCGGCCCGCAAGTTGGTGACGTGTTTCCCGCCAAGGGCGGTCAATCAACATCTTTTTGGGTTTTGGTTGCTGAAAGCATTACAGGCCAAAGCGGTCACTATCTTGGTTTAGATGCTCAAGGGAAAATAGTTTCCACGGCAAGCTATGGACATCACGCAATGCGTGAGAGGGCGTTAATTGGAAAGGTCAGTATAGACGAAATAGAACTATCAATCGAGTCGGTGTCTCCATGACCCCCGTTCTTTCCCCCAAACCTGTGCCGTGGTCTGAAGTACCTGACGCCGAAAAGAAACGCCTTCAGCAGCGCGAGAAAGCACACAGAGCGGAAACGAAACGCGAGTATAACAAACCTGCGGAAAGTGTCAGTGTCGAGGGTCTGTATCTTCTGCAAAACGGTTGCTGTGTCTGCCCGGAATGCAAGGGCAAATCGGTTCCTCTCAACCCGTTCGCAAAGACTGGGGCGCCGGATCAAATCATTTTCGCGCATGTCATCGCTCGCAGTTACAAGCGCTCACCTGGCCATACAACAAAGAACGTGGAGCTATGGCTTAACCGCTGCAATCAGCGTGAAGCGCCGAGCGAAACCAGCGGTATCGCTTACGAGAAAAAGCACACGAAGTTTCAGACTAAAATTTTGAAGCCTCTCGAAGAACGCGAGGCAAACCGCCAGCGCGGAGAAACCAAGCAAGGCCCGAAAGCTAAAATACAAAGCGCAGGCTTTCGTGGCCATCGTAAATTCAACGGGGAGATCGTTTGGAATGACTGATACAGTGAGAGAGGCTGTAGCGCGGGCGATTTGGCGCGCCACTTGGGAAGACCCTGAGCCGACACCTGATCAATTACCAATGGATCAGCTTGGCCCCGCGACGGCTGATTGGAACGATAACAAATCCACATATTTGTTGTACGCTGACGCCGCCCTCTCCGCCCTTAGGGACGCAGGCGCGCTAGTGGAGAGTAAGCTTGCCGCAGATATTGGAAATGCTTTCATGGGCTTTCCAAAGTGCCACATGTTTGTTCGCTACAAATCTAACGGCATGGGTGAACCAAACGACGAAGGCTCTTATTATGCAATCAAATTGCAGGATAAGGGACCAAGTATAAACTTTGGCATGACCGAGCTGGGCTTAGAATTATTCGCCAATGATGCACTGTCGAAAATTGAAGCTGCCCGCGCAACAACACAGGGAGAGGGATAGATATGGCAGAGCTACGCAACTTTGTTCGTTGCTCAGTAACCCCAGCACGAGAACGCGGGGGGCAGCATGTCGGGTTAATGCCAACAGTTATTCGCTGTGAAATCGTGGACGAAAACGGCTTCGTGATTGCAGCGACTGAAGTGAACACAGGCTATCACGGTCGCTCTCAACACCAGTCAAGAGAACTAGCGATCGAAACACTGGAACTCATTACATGTGAATACCGAAGCTCAGCAATTCGAGCAGCCGCCCCAACTAACATAGAAAAGGAATAGAGGATGAGTGATACAGATTTAGCAGGCGCTTTAGACCTGATCATAAAAACCAAAGTTGCCGAGGCGCTTGCGGGCGGCGAAGGCAAATCAATGGTCGATATGATGGTTGAAACTGCCCTGAATGGAACGGTTGAGGTCGGTCACGGCTACAAAACAAAAAAGGTGCCGTTCATCGAATACCACACAACAATGGCCATTGAGAACGCAGTCGCTGCCGCCTTACGGGATGCAGTCAAAGACCAGAACGATATGATTACGGCAAAGGTAAAGGCTGCCGCAGGTCCAATCGTTGAAAAACTAGCTGTTAAGGTGGTTAGTGCGCTTACTGACCCCGAAGATTTTCGCGCCAGCATGACTTTGAATTTTAATAGAGACTAACCAACCCTAGGAGAGAGATGTGACGAACCAAGAACGTACAAACCGAAGTCGCTACTTGTCCCCCAGACCGGGGAAGCGTGAGGGAATGTTAGACATCTCCGAAAACAGCGGGTGTTATGCCAGCTTATCGCGCTTAGGTGACGGATCGGAATTCGGAGGGCGTGGGTGATGGAGCCTAACCCTCTTGAAAAAATCCTGGAAGCCGAGCGCCAAGAAAAACATGCGCCGCCGCGATGGCTTGGTCTGGTCTTTCTGCTTCCAGTCATTGCGTTGATTGGCTGGCTGGTAAGCTGTCAGTCAATCGTAACAGCAGACGCTTATGCAAGTCAGAAGCTAATGGGCCAGCTTTACCCACCCGCTCATTTAGCTGAGCCACTGTTTGAATACGAACTAATCGAAGCGAGCATGTTAGAAATCTTTCGCTTCTGCGGTATGCCTGCGGCTGAGTGTGTTCGCGTTGTAGACGGTCAAGTCGTGGCATACGTCCCGCACAATCCTCCAGAGTGGATTATACGCCACGCTGAAGGACATGTCACGCAAGCGCAAATGGGCGCCAGATTTAGTCACAAAGGTTGGTTAAACCACTTACGCTAATGTGACTGCTGAAGTTGAGTGCGTCACGTCCCACGTTCCGGCAACAAAGCACTCAACACATATCATGCCTTCATCCGATATTGTCGCTTGTGTATTTGACCCCCTAAAAGCATCAGTCCCGGAGCGCGCAAACCCAACCGCGCTGCCCGCCGTGTTTCCGTTTACGAGCTTAAAGTTTGCGCCTACGGTTGCCTCCGGCAATGTCATATTAGCGGCGCCCGTGCCTGTGTAAATAACCGGCTGGTTTACGTGCTCCCAATCCAAATTAGCCGACGAAGTTCTTGTTGTTACACCAACAAATTTATTATCTCGGATATTTGCGACGCCTGACACGGTTACTGTATTGGAAATATCAAAGTCCCTTATCCCATCTGCAGTAATTATATTCCCAATGATGCTTAAATTTTCAATCGGCTCTTGGCCCAGTATCCGTATTCCCCTACCGTTACCGGCTGCAGACATGTCTGCGTTATTATTGCTAATCAAGATGTTCTCGAATAAAGACCCATCATTTTCTGTATTTATTTGAATCGCATCTAAACTGGTAGAAGAAGAAGAGACATCAACAGACATTACGTTACCCGTTATGCTAGCTCTTTTTATTCCTGTTGTTGCCGTACCAATATAAATAGCATAGCAGGACAACGAAGGTTTTCCTATCATCTCACTCACGGTATTATCAGAAATAACTAAATCATGACAGTCTAACTCACAATTAATGGCCCACCTTGATTGGGATTTTGAGATGACATTGTTAGAAACATTGACAGCGCTACCATTAGTAGTCGCTACAACAATGTCATAATTAGTGTTGCCTTCTAAGTAATTACCGCTGCAAATTATGCTCTCGTTTTGCAGGAATATGCCGACACTATTATCGGTGCCTGTTGCTCTGATGACATTGCCTGTCACTGAACAGCCATACCCAAAAGGCGCACCAGAGCCGTCCCTATCTTGACCTTTAATAGAGATTGCTCCGTTTAATGAGTACCCGCCATTCTCAACTACATTTGCAGCAATGGTTGAAAACCTACACTTTGTATAGATGGCTTCTGCGCCAGTGATGCCTGCGTTGTTCAGCGTGCAAACAATATTACCAACGATGCTTGCCCGAAGCCCAAAGCAGATAATTGCATGAGTCTCGGCGGTTAGGCTTGTTGAAATGATATTTTCAAAAACGTTGTTAGAAACAATATAGTCTCCCCGATTGTCCTGATCAGACGTATTGTTGTCTCCAAATATTAAGCAGAAAATAGTGCCTGAACGAGAAAAATCCTTGAACGTGTTTCCCGTCGCAACCGCATTCCCGATGCGGTTTGAAGTCATAACGAACCCGGACCCGCAATCATGACAATTATTGTCTTGAATACGAACGTCTTTTAGCTCAGTGTTTGTAGTTGTTGTCTCAACAATTTTATTGCAATTCTCTATTTCGCAAGAGTTCACATAAAAAGCATCAATATCGTAAGTAATATCAATCAAGGGCAAAGTAGATGTGTATTTAATGCCAGAAACATCGAAGAGCGCTATTGTCTCAGAAAGGCTAAAAGCAGATCCCGAGCCCGAAAACGAAAGTGTGCCCCCTCCTATGATTACAGTCTTGTTCGCACAATCAACGGAAGAAGAAAGTGAATAAGTTACGCCAGGCGGGATGTTAACAGGAACATCAAGCGCATTTCCTGTGTCAACGGCTTGTTGAAGACCGCTGCCACGATACCATTCTATTTCGATAGGCCCTTTAAAGTCCCGAACCCAGGCACCCGCACCCCCTGTTAGATTGCTATTCGGAGCAACATAAACGCCGCCGTCGCCCTGACCTGCATTTAACTCGTCTCTTGCCACTGAAATAGATTCATCCGCTGTCGACCATCGAAACCATCCGGCAGAACCAGAAAGTGTCAAATAAACAATATCTGTTGTATCTTGTCCCGCGATGGCCTGAAGCTCAGGTATTGTATCAACAGAAAGATCCACGGGCTTATAGCGCCGCCCATCGGCTGACACGATAACTGTTGTGCCGTTATGAGTGCTGGTTGTATCAGCCGCGTCATATGGCCATGCAACGCCGTTTACGAGCAGTGTTTTAATTGGAGCAAGGTTCGCTAAGTTTGCTTCTGCCGCCGTCATGTCGAACGCCATGCGGTTCAAAAGTTTTGTGCCAATAGCATCTTCTAATTCTGTGACGCGGGTGTCTAATGCTGCTGTCATTTCTATGTCCTATGGAAGTCGATTGTTGAACGCAGTTGCGTAGTCTGTGTCTGTGGTTGTCACCCCGCTCTGGATGGTAACTGGGCTTCCATCTGTATTTGATTGAGGTGTGCCATCCTCATTGGTCCAATCAACATCGACTGTGTATTCGTCGGGATTGCCTGTCGGTCGAAAATCAACATCAGTGATGGCTGGAAATGTTTGCGCATCTAGCGCCGCAGAGAGTGACGCTGGGGTGATTCCTACATCTGCGCGGGTGCCAGCAATCGCTTCCGCATTTGTGGCGAAATTTGACCCCGTCACAAGGTCTATTCGCGTAACAAGTTCATTAATAGCGTTTACTAAATTATCCTGCGCGGTTGTATTGAGCGCAGACAGATCAGACTGCTCGCCGTTCAGCATCGCGTGAATAAGACCAACCTCTATTCCGAAGTGCGTAGAAAGCGCCTCTACATCCGATTGCAAGGCATAAACCACAAGGGCTGCTGCTGCACTCTGAGAGCTTGTAACTGCCATTATGTTTGATCCCTGATTTCTTTAAGACCCGCGACCGGAAATGATCGCAGCGCGCCCGCCGGAACGGTGAAGTAAGCGTCATTTGTGTAAAGGACTTCGACAGCGGCATCGACGGCATAGACTTCTACACCCAAACCGATTTTGTCGGTTGGTGTGTGAGGGGTCGTTTCAATGTCGGTTCGATACGGAAAGCCAGGAACAGGAAGGTTGAATGCAACCTCTTTGAACCAAGTTAGTTTTATCGTTGCCATTATCTATTCCTCGTCATGATCCGGCACTTCGCCGTGTTCTTCGCGGTAATCCTGAAACTCTTGCTCTAGCTCGCTCAGTGCATCTTCAGCGGCAATGCGCGCCTCATTTGCGGCTTCTAATTCAGCCGTATAGTTGCGCGTATCATCGGAAGGCACCTCAACAAAGCGCGTAAAAAAAGCGGCATTTAAAGCCGCGCTCAATCCAAATAAAATCCATCCAATCATGGGTATCTAAACTCCATTAGGCCAGACATGACTTGCACATATCGATTGGTTGTCTGCGCTGTCGGTGCCGCCACAGCAACCCCAAGTACGTGCCCAGCAGGCAAAAGGAATGGGGTAGCTAAAGTAATGTCTGTGCGCTGTGTGTTGGTGTTTCCATAATTGCGCGGCCCTGCCCCGCCATTATCTGCAACCTCATCAAGCACGTTTGTATTCGTGCGGGTGTTCGCCCCGTCCACTTTTTCTTGTGCTGTCAACTTCCAGCCCCAAGCCTGCGCGCCAGCGTTCGAATTACGGTGCCACGCGCTAAAGCGGTGTAGCTCCATATCCTGCACAAAGTGAATACCGCCAAGCAAGCGAGACAAGTTCGAGCCAACATCACCAAGATCTACAGTGTGGCTGTCATCATTAATCCCGCGCACACTCCAGCCGCAGACCTCGTTGGGGTCCAGCAAGAATTGACCGCCAAAAAAAACCCGCTCGGGGTGGGCCTCCAAAGCTGTCAGGCGCTCACGGTCTGATTTGATCGCAGTACCAACGCGACCCGCAAGCGCGTCAGTCTTAGCATTTATGCTCATTACAGTAGAGCAGCCTCAAACGTGCCGACATAATCAGCAGACGTGATAGCGGCATTTGTGCCAATATCTGTGCGGATCGTGGCTTGTGCCGTCAGTGCGCCAGCAATGTCCGTATCGTTGTTTGTGATTTCGGTCTGCAATTCAATGAAGGTATCATAGGCCGCGCCCGCACCATTCAGAAGATCGTTCTTTGCGGTATCAATTGCGGTCTGTTGAGACGTTACAATTGCCGCGTCCACTTCAGCCTTCGTGTACGTGTCACCACTTACCGCCGCAATCTCTGTGCGTACAGTCTTAAACTCCGTGCCCACCCTGACGGCAAGGTCATTTACTTTGGTATTAATCGACATCAGGCTTCTCCTAAATTAAAGCGTTTTCGAAAAGTAATATTCCGCTATCCACGTCTTTGACCTCATCGTGAATATCTTCCAGCGCATCATCCAACGAGCCGGTCCACGCATCCGATGAGCCAGCACCCGCATCAACAGCAACCTCTTCAGGCTCTATTTGCTGTGAGATTTCGGCAGGTGTCAGGTTTGCGGTTCCGGCAGTGCCGAATAGTTCGGATAATTTGGGCATATCAGCTCCTATGGCTTAGGTCCGACTGCGAAATATCCAACAACAGGCGCGCCGCCCGATATATCGTTGTCCCGATCCATTACAAATTGTGATGCGGTTTGACTGTCTAATCCCCAACCAAGACCGATATTCGTTTCCTTAAGGTTCGCCCCGCCGTCTGACTTAGCTTGGAAAAATATCTGGTAGTTGGCACTTGCAAAAGCGGCTGGAAGCGTGACGGTCTGCAGGCCGTCTGTGTTGCTGGTAAACTCACCAGTCTGAACACGCATCGATCCTACATCAAAATATCCAGACGCGAATTGGTCATTTATGGGTACACCATAATCCAAATCAATATCCAACGGATACTGCACGCCGGTAAGAGTGCTGTTAGCGGTTGTGGCACCCGTATCACCATAAACAGGGTGTAACTGCAGACTGGTGTATCCCCCGTTATCATGCCTGAATGCGACTTCAATAGAGGCGTCTGTCACATTCTGTTCCAATACCGTGACATTATTTTCAGGCGTGACCGTGCCCGCGGGCGGGTCAATAACAATGTCGTTTTGACTCCCCGATGCACCTGAGAACCTGAACATTACAGTTGAAGTAACATCTGGCAGATTACGAGCAAAATTGAACCGGAATACACGGTTTGGATCTACTGCATTACCCTCAAATAGTTCTGTGGTGTCTATTCTATAGAAAGATGCGCCCCCTGCATCTTCTAACCGTACTGCATCTTGTCCGTAGACCGTCGCATCAACGGGGATTTGTGCGTCATTGTTTAGCGTCCATCGCCGCATTTGTTCGGTAATACGGTTTACGATTACGGGGTTTTCTGTATCGGTATTGTCTACCGCGTACCCTGTAACGCTAGCTAAACCTGCCCCGCCTGTGTCGGCGTTCACGTTCAGAACAGCACGAGTGAAGAACAGCGCATCATCTACAATTTCAATACGGTCGCCTTGGGTGAAATTAGTTACAACCGAATTGAAGCCAGCATCAAACGTGGTCAATGAACCATCGCCACCAGCAAGAAAGCGTGTGCCGCCCAAAACAGCATCACCGTTTGAAACAGCGTCATCAATAAACGTGTTGCCCGTCACAGGCGATGGCAAGATTGTAAAGTCGTAGTTGCCGCCAGGAATTACACCCTGATAGTTGTTCGCAATATCAGGCGTCTCTGTTGCGAGATACTTTGTATCAACACTGCGCAGACGGATTGAGCCAACAACAGTATTGCTCGCCCCATTGGCCCCGACCTGCCCGTAGTCTGGGTATATCTGGAACCCATCTGGCATGGCTACCAACGCCTCAATTTCAGTCGTTACCATTCCATTATGAATAGTGTTAGAATTTAATTGCCATGCGCCCGGATTAGCGACTGAGATTGTATCTGTTTCATTCGTACCAGTCGGGCGCAAAATTACATCACGAATAGCGCCCGGCCCGATAACACCGCGCAGAGCGTAGATGGTTGCCTGCGCAGCATCCAAATCCCAAACAACCTGAATTTTATCACCGACCTCAATCGGTGTTGTTGTTCTAAGAAATGTCCAGCCATTTGTCGCCCCGCCAAATAGATCAACGTAAGGGCCAAACTCATCTGCGCCATCAATTAGAAGCGCCGTTGCTTCAGCAGAGCCATTGCTGCCCGTCAACTCCCAAGCAGAAAGTTGCTTATGCAGATCAGACGTGTTCGTGTTCTTTTCAATGTGGCTTACCGGGTAAACACAAAAGGATGGCTTGTGCTGGTTCGAGCCGCCGCCTGACTGAGTGTAGAAAAAATACTCTGTGCCAGCCTCAAGCTCAACCGCATATCTTTTTGTTGTTTCGGTGTTGGTAATTCTATCAGTCAGAGTGCTGAAATGATCGCTTCTTGCGCCGCCCGTGCTAAGATCATTGTCCAGCTCACTTATGTACAGAATGCCCGTGCCGTTAACCTCTGTAGCGCTGTGCTCAACAACGTAATACCCGCTAACATCTGGTGTGAAGCTGACATTAAATTGCCTTACAGGACTATTCCCAGCCAAAAGATTGAGCGTATCTGAAACTTTATCTTGCGTCGAGCGCGCCCAATCAATGTCTTCAACAGAGCCTGAGTATCTATTGGTGACCGTATAAACGAACCCAGATTGCCGGGTAATCCTAACCTTTTCAAATGGCTTTAAAGTGATCGACGGCCCTATCTGGTCAACATCTGAAAAATTAGCAGCCGGATAGTTAAGGGTAAGAACGCCATTGGCTTGATTGTCAAAAACAATCTCTTCGCCCGCATCAAGTCCATTTGTTAAATTCCACGTCGCCGCACCGCCTGAGAAGTTCCTGTAGTAGTGGTCGCCTGCTGTGGTTATGCTCTCGGTTGATCCGGCTAGGTCTACATGCGTCCAGTCATTCCCGACTGGAGCAGACGCGCCGCCATTTGATGACACAAGGAAATTGCGCGTTGCATCCAGCCCAACTACGCGAACTTCAGCTAGCCCAGCGGCAGAATAATCAAGCTCCAATAGGCCAACAACATTATTGTAAACATCGGTTGCGGTTCCAACATCTACCTTCTGATCACCGCCCTGATGAACCAGCAGCCAGCCCTCATCGGCTTCATATTCCAGATCAAAGGCAAATGCCGTGCTTGCATCAATGCGATAATTGCCGGGGTCTAGCTTACCATTCGCATTCAACTCGCCCGCAATTGTAGACGCACTGAGCAGGATGTAATCATCAAGCGGATCTATAATAGGCGGGATTTGTGGCAGCGTGAGAGCGCCAGGAGTGCCCACAGGCGGCCAATAGAAATTAAACATGTTACCCTCCCGTCATTGCGGTAAAGATCGCATCTACATTGCGTTCAGGGTCAGCCTCTTTTTCGTGGCAAACAATGTTCACAAAGTCTGATGCGCGCGCAACATTGATCATGTTCGCAGTTTGAATATTGGAGCAGGCACCATCGCATTGAGGTAGCGCGCGAACCGTGATTGTGCCGCGCTGGAAATGTCCGCACAATTCGTCTTCGATATAATTGAAGCCCGTTGTTAGATCATCGACAATCAATCGCTCTGGGCTTCTCCAGTCGATATACCATCGATCCAGAACGGGAAGCACCAAAGCGGCCAGGATAGCGAAACCAGCAAGGGCTAAGCCTTTTGCTTTTCTCGGGTGCCTTGCGGCAATGTCGCTAGGAGCATAACTCTCGAAGTGCAGCGTTGTTGGCTTCAATTCTTGCGATGGTTTCCGGCGCCTTTTCCGTGGATTTCGGGGCCTATTTGCGTGCTTTATTTCAGGCATTCTGCTAGACTACCTTATGGTTAAAATTTGTAAGTATGAAAAAGCACAAAGCAGAAAACAAAGGCCGCTGGGCTAATCATTCCGTGCACATCTCATCTAAATAAGCGAATAATCCAGCCAAATCTCTTATTGTTTTCTTCGTGTCGCACTTGTTGCCCGGATCATCTGGTTCTGCCTGCACACAAGGGTCCGTGTCATTTCCCGGTTCTGGCCAAGCCCATTTAATATCGACGTGAGGTTGATTAGCGCAATACGCCTCTGTTGTGGCGACTGGCGGCAGCGAGTTCGCGCAACTGCTGAGCATTAAGGTCAACGGTAGTACGGCGAGCTTCTTCAGCCCGTTCAATTCTTTCATCTGTTTTCTCCTGAATTTCGTCGATCACCTCACGCGCGCCTTCACGCTTTGCGCCCCGGCGAACGTGCCAATTATTGGCCTTCCATAAAAAAACCGCCGCAAAGACACCTGCGACGGCTTGAGCGATAGGATTGCGGGCAAAGAACCCGAATAACCATGTCATCAATAAAGCCCCTGACTGGCGCTTTTCTCGCCGTACCGGCGCTTGATGCTGCCATATGTATACCCAACAAGAGACGTTGCAGCGATGCCGCCTTGAACAAACAAGGCGACCACCGCGTTTTGTAATTGTGGATCATTCACGACGAGTGCAGCTGTCGGTGTTCCCGTCGCAGCAGCCACACGCATTCCAGCGATCCCGACTTGTTGCCAGACATAGCCCGCAACACGTGAGCTTTCAGAAAGCGGTTTTAGGCCAGCATTCGGATCAATCGTATAATATACGTCTTGCGGTGCGCGCGTATGTGCGCTGTGCGGTTTGATGTAGGGTTCGCGGCTCACGGCTTCAGCCTCCCGTGCCTGTTCAACATATGGCTCTGTCATTTCGACAATTTTGGTGTATGTGGTTCGCGGCTCTAGATCCTCCAGCGGCATGTCTTGCATGTCGCGGGCGGTCTCTTCTGCAACTGCAAGCGATGTAGCAAGCGTGATAGCTGGGTTATAAAGCGGCCACTGCCAAGGCAAACTCTTATACCGGAGCGCCGCAGCTATCCGGCGAGAGTGCAAAGACGCAAGAGGCTTGCCCTGTGCTTTACCCCACCTAAGAAACTCATCGGCTACCCTATCATAATCTTTAGGGCCAATCGGGATATTTCGATCATCCACACCACCATTTAGCGCGGCCACAATGTCCGAGCCCTTGCGAAACGGCTTGCCGCCAAGATTGTACGCCATATCGACCAGCGCATCGAATTGGTTTTGATTAAGCGGCACTTGGATTGCGGTTCGCACAATATCTGCTTTGCGAGCAATGGTAATGCGGAGTAAGCGGCGCGCTTCGTCTTCATCTATGAGAAGACCCGGAACAACTTCTTCGCCGTGATATTCTTTGCCGTCTAGAACACCGTGGATCGTGATACCGGATTGTGTTGTGTGACCGTAGCCAATCGTCCAAGGCTTGCCTGTGCCTATCTCATCTTCATAGGCAGCGTGAAGCCCTGTTGCTTCGTCTAGATGTTTACCTTCTGCGACTGTGATGAATGTTTCAAGCGCAGGGCTTGCAATCATTCCGCCGTTGACGCTCATTACTCAGCCGCCATTGGGGGTTGCTCGTCGAACTTTGGAAACATTTCGTCCATTTGTTCAGCGGTGAATATTTTGCTCATCAGGTTTGAAAGCTCGCCAAGCTCCATTCCGAAACTATCAGCAATATCCAGCATGTTCATACCGCTTTCAGCATAGGCGACGATCTGCTTGCGCTTTTCCCGCACCCATTCTTTATTCCCGATCTTGGTCATTTCATCAGCCTTTTTACGCTCTTGGGTTTCTTTGCGGGTTTGTTCGCGCTTCTGCTGGCCTTCAAAGGCTCGCTTCCATTTCTCGAATTCTTCTTGAGAGTCAAACTTGACTGTAGGGCCTTTGTTTTTACTACCCGCTGCGTCATGCAGGTGCATCTTATAGACCTGAGCAGGCAGGAATATCACGATGGCTTCAGCGACAAACACCCAGAAAATAATGAACCCAACACCGCAAAGATATATCGCCCAATCTGTCGGATTTTTCGAGAAAGTAACAATCTGAGCAAGGCCAACGAAGAGGGGTGCCCACGCCTGCTCACCAGCAACCTCTCTGATGCCTTCTGACTTTTTCTCAGCGCCCTTGATGATAAGATCCATGATCTGCTTATCAATAGCGGCTTTTTCGGTGCGGGCGGTATCTTGAAGCTCAATGCGCCTGTCACGATTAGCCTCAGCAAGATAATCATTTTTCTCGCCGTCAGTGATGTACTGTTTAATTTCCTCATTCAGTGAATTAAGGGCTGAATTAAGGTCAGCATCAATTTCAACCTTCCGGGCCTCTAGCTGGGCGATCAAATCATCATTGGACTGTGTGACCACTTCCACTGCGTCACGCGCTGCCATAGCCCCATCACGGCGATCTGAAAGGGCTTCAAGACCAAACCCAACCGCATGAAGACAGACAAGCACAGAGACCGCAATCCCCATGTAATTGATTGTGCGACCCTTATTAATCCCAAGGTGTTTGTTTCGTTCAACAGCCATCAGGAAGGTGGCAGCAAAGAACCGGAATACCCAACCCATGATTTGAGCCGCGAGCGGGCTAATTGCGGCACCCAGAAATAGGTTACGGCTGAATTTGCCGTCAAAATACATCAGGACCGCAAAGGCCCCGAGCACAATTCCCCAAAGCAGAACGTAAAGCCAAAAGCTGGAGAACCAGCTCGCGAACTCATCACGAAACCAATTCAGGATTGGCCGGTCGTTCTCATATTCTTCGTCTTCGTAAACGTCTTCGCTCATGTCCATATTTCCATAAGGCGCGCAAAGTTCAGCAGCACGATCAAAGCCCCCGGCACCAGAACCGCCATGAACCATTTGACCGCGCGCCAATAAGCTGACCGGATCAGCTCATCTGCTCGCTTTTCTGTTATCCATTTTTCATCGCCGCGCTTTTCAAGTTCGGCTAGATACGTGCCGATCTCGTGTCGCAGGCGTTCTACATCCTGAGTGCTTGCCGCGTCTTCAAGTTGCGCATCAACTCGCCCAAGGTAGCGGGCAAGGTCAAACTGGTTTTCCATCTAGCCCACATATTCAGCCATCCGCTGCCTGTTGAATTTAATTGCAGACGAGTACCGATCTGCCTTGACCGACTGGCGTTTGCGTTCCGCCTCATCATGGCCCGCCGCTAACTCTTCTGCGTTTTTGGCGTTCCTAAACCGTGTAATTAAGATTGATTGCTGCTCATCTGGATTAAGGTCTGGATTAAACAGATCCTCTATATCTTTCGGTATTGGGCCGACGCCCGGAGCGGGCGGTGAGACCTCAACCCTAACCTCTCTAATTGTTTCAGTGCCCGGTTCTGTAACAGACAGACACCATGCCAAAACCACATCACGCGGCACATGCCATTCTGCAGGGCCTTCGACTGTGCGTGTCTTCTCTACTTTGATCGTATGCGTCACGGCCCGGCGAACGCGCTTGCCGTCAACTTCGATAAGCTGATAAATCGGCTCATCTACAGGATAGCTTGTTTTGACCGGCTTGAATGATCCATCAGGCTGCTGCTTGATAAGCGTCTTTTCTTTCTGCACTGTTTTACGCTTCTCGGTCAGAACGTCCTCTGTGTAAGTCTCTGTGACCATGCGCGGCGATTTCACCAGAAAAGCAGCATTGGGGTAAACTCTGTGAACCTCAGCACCGATTACAAACGGATCAGCCTCGCTTGCAACAAACCCTGCAAGATGGCGAGCAAGCTCTTGTGTCTCCATCAAATGATTGCCTCCAATGTTACGCTAACCGGAGTAGACGTGATTGTTTCACCCCCATCGGTTACATCCGCAACAAGAACAGCGTTCTTGATGCCAGGCCCAAAGAATGTCCCGTTAAAAACGGTTGTTGGTGAGTTTGGCTGCGCAGCAACCACAAACCCATCCCCTGAAATTTGCCGCCAATTGACGGAAGCGGTGCCCGGTATCGACCCAATTGTCGCTGACGCACTTGTAGAAATGACCGTTCCGAGCCCGGCAAATAAACCTGCCCCTGACAAACTTGCAGGAACCGCTGTGTAGCTTGGCGTTGAGGTATAAACCAACTTATTGCCCGCTGCCGTACCAACCCAGACTTCCAGCACTTCTTTATTGCCAGCAGCAGAGCCCACAAAAATCTCTTCTATTTCCTTATTGCCCGCTGCCGAGCCGATAAGAATGTTCACGTTTCTCGCTTGAACCAGATTTCATTGACATCAAGCACAGGCGGATCGTTGACCGAAATATGAACCTTGCCCGCATCTGTTCCATTTCCGCTATCAAGATGTAGCGCCGCGCCATCAGCTATCAGAACCTCATCAGCGACATTCACAGAAGCAAATGTGACCCCATCTGTTGCGCCCAAACCAAGAGCGGTGCGCGCGGCTGCTGCGCTATTTCCGCCCGTGCCACCATTTGCGATTGACAGAGGAAAAGTAGGAATTCCAAGATTTGTGCGCGCCGTTGCGGCATCGGTGGCCCCTGTGCCGCCCTGCGTGATTTCTACCGTTCCGGTTAATCCAGTAAAGTCTGTTGCCGGGTCGGTGATCCCAAGATTGGCTCTTGCATCAGCAGCATTGTTCGCCCCTGTTCCGCCCGCAGACACAGGCCGAGCAAAATTTGCCTCTGCCTCTAAATCAGACGCAAGCGTGTTAAATTTACCGCTTTCAATCGTCTCACCTGCCACCGCCTCTGTATTGGCTGGCAGTGAGTAAACGCCAGATGAGTTTCGGGCCATTATTGGCTCCTTCTCTCAAGAATTTCCTTGCGATCACGCTCAATATAATTGTGCATCGCATTTGACCATTTTCCGTTCACGCGCATCTTGTTGTCACGTTGATATTGCTTGATCGCCTCAACGGTTTGCGGACCCCAATAGCCATCTACATCAACATTATAGCCAAGCGTGCGCAGCGTGTCTTGAACTTCAAATATACGTTGCTTTGAAGGTGGTCCTAAAGGCTGATTGTCTTTGGCAGACTGCATGACTTGCCGCCCGCCCATAATCGTTGCCCCCGCAATTCCGCTGCCTGCCGCTATAGGAAGCGCAACGCCTGTTCGTTTAAAACTATCCCATTGCGGTTGGCCGCGCGCAATCGTGAGCGCATCGTCTGCCCGGTCTGGGTTCAGCATAAGTTCAACAAATTCATCATCGGTACGCTGCCCCCAAGGACTGCGGCGCACTTCATGATACTGTGCGACATTATCAAACAGCGCTTTGTGAGCGCGAGCCATACGAGGCCGCTTTGATGCCCATTCTGGGGACTGGTACTGACGCGCCGGAACAGGCTGGTTGGCAGCTGTTGTCGCAGCTCTGAGCCGTGCCAGTGCGTCAAGCTCTGTTGGCGGGATTGGATCAACGCTTTCTGGCATCGCCGCGCGAAGTTCTGAGACACGCTGCGCCGTTTGTCTTGCCCGCTGGCGCGCCTCATCTAGCGTAACTCTCAATATGGGCGGAGGGTTTGGACCTTGCAGCTCATTCAACAGCGCCGCGTATTCGTCACCTGCTTGAGCTGCCGCAAGCTCTGCCTCATCCAATTCCTTGCGCGCTGCCTGAGCAATCTGGCGTGTTTCATCCACACTACGTACACGCTCACCAGAGCGCTTCATATAAGTTTGCAGTCTTCGTGCGGCGGGTGTGTCAGCCGCCCCAATTTCTCCAAGCCGCTCGGCAACACGTCGCTTGTCCGGCAATTGCTCAAAATACGAAACACCCGGCTTTGTGCGCTCCGGCGCAGGGCCATCAAGCATTTCAGAGAACCGGCGCGGATCACTAGGTTTGGCAAGTGCTTTTTGCGTGCCTCTTAATGCCGCTGATACCGGATTAATACCCGGCCCTTTCGGTTCGGCATACCCAATCTGCGGAAGCAATGAGGGTGTTTGCGGCGGCGGCGGTTCAGCTGCGGGCGGAGCTGACGAAGCTGGTGCGGGCGTCCCACCTGGCCCGGCTGCACGCGGCCTGACTTGCTGCCCCGGTGTCATTGCCAACAGATCGGCCAAGCCCTCGCGCGTCTTAGTGCGCGGGCGGAGCATTTTCGCGCCCTGCTTTGCCAACGTTGCATACGGCAAATTGCCCGTCATCATCAACGGGACATCGACACCATAACCGCCAATCGCCGGGATTTTGTGACCAGCCCGTGAGAGCATACCACCAACACCCGTTGAATACAGATCAAGCGCGTCCTTGTAGCCTTTGCTCTCTTTCTTTACCACGCGCTGTTGCAAGCCTTTGCGCGGATCAATGTCTTTCAAAGCTGCCGCTTCATCGTCTAGCTGGCGAACCGCGTTTGAAATGCGCTCACCATCCTTGCCAAACAGCTTTATCAGAACGTCACTGACACCCTCTTTCTTCAAGCCTGTCAGATATGCGCCGTCCTGCGTAATCGTGCCGCCGCGCGCCATACGCTCAACATCTTGGCGAATAACATCTTTCACCAGCTTCTGCTCTTGAGCTGGAAGCGTTTGCACCCATTCCACAAAAGCCTGCGCCTTTACTGGGTCTTGAGCCTGAGCAAATTTACCGCGTGCGAGATTGATCGCATCTTCCTGTGAATACCCTTCTCTAAATCCTGCCTGCTTACGTTTGTATGGGCCTACCGCCCCTGTATCTTTCGCTGCAAACCCGCCATGCTTTGTGCGTCCATATCGAGACGCTTCGTCAAAGAGGGTTTCAAATTCATCGCGGGCACGTTCCAAAATCGGATGCTTACCGGGATTGGCCCTTGCCTTCTTACCAGCGATTTCCCCAAATTTCTGAATAAGAATTGGGGCGTTGCCATCATTTATGGCCGCTCTAACTTCGCCTTTGCCGTAATATCCAAGTTCTCGCGCAGCGGTACGCATCGCTGACATGATTTCAGGATCGTCTGAAAACTCGTCAATACGTTGTTCCATCTGGCGTTTTACACCGCGCCCGCGTGCGTCTGTGTTGGCAAATTTGATTATGCCGTCGCGCGCCTCGCCGATGGCTGCACGCTCGGTGGCGATCTGCTTTAGATCGTCGACAACGGTATCTGTTCCAAGAGCCTTGCGCGTCGTATCGTCCAAATGTTGACGCTGGCTTGCAAACTGGTCATCAATAGCGCCTGTAAGGGTCAAAGCCGTTTGGCCCTGTTTCGGGGAGGCTGTCGCCAATTGCTGCGTTACATCTTTAATATTCTGCGCCGCGTGTGGAAACGCTTTCTGAAGCTCTGTGGCAAAAATCCCGATGCGGTCGCCAGTTACCGCAGAAGTATGGCCTCTATCATCGATCGCTGTGAGCCCGGCAGCTATGTCGTCACTGGAATATCCACTCTGCCTGAGGATACGGTGGAGCCCGTCGATACTGCTCTTGGGTATCCCGGTCTTTTGCCGCGTCGTCTCAAGGATGACTGAGGCCGGATCACTTGCCGCCCGTCCAAATTCCTGAGCCGCTTGCGCCTGATACTTATTCGGCGTCATGGTCATGGGGCGAGAGCCGCCCATAGCTGACTTTATGCCAATTGTGCCGCGGTTGATAAACGAGAGCGGCACAGGCAATAAGTTCATAGGATGAGTGCCGTATTCCATGGCTGACCCTGCCCGATCACCAAATGTCGTACCGCGCCCTTCATCGGTTGCCTTATTTGTTCCGCCCGGCCCAAACCCATAGGCTGCGCTACCAGCACCAAACTTGCCAACTTCAGACGCAAGCCGCGCCGCATAAGCCGTGCCGCGTGTTTTCCCAAACAGCGCTGTTGCGCCGGTTGCGGCCCCTAGTTTGCCGAGCCCTTGCCCGGCCATTTTATATGCCTGTGCACCTGCAGCACCAAAGCCCAACACGTCACCCGCAGCAGAGCTTAGCCAGTGGTCACGCCTGCCGACCCGGCGCGTTTCGCGCGCAATGCCTTTTTTGTCTTTGTATATCTCGCCAATCGACTTGTCAGAAAACGGCGCAATCGCTGCAGCAGAAATACCCGCCGCCAATTCATCACCAACCCCAAACGTGGCAGTGTTCCCGAAATTGGAAAGCATCGCCATACCGCGCGAGCTTTTTTTTTGGTTTTTCCATCCTGCCTGCTGCGCTCTGCGAATAGCAACCTTGCGCGCTGCATCCGGGTTGAATTCTGCAAGCATGCCGTTTGAACGATTATCAGAGTGCATCCGGCTAACCCGGCGATCAACATTCTTGCGCTGATCTGCTGTGAGATCAGCATAGGACGGCATGGAAGACGGCCCGCCTTCAGAAACGAGATCAGCCGCCCAAGGATTGCCTTTAGGGGCTTCCTGAACAATGTCTTGCTCCCAAGGCGTGCTCATCGTTTCACGCCCTTCTTACCATCAGGGGCAATAAACGGCGTTCCCGGCGCTAGGTTTTCATAATCCTCTGCACTTTGTATCTGCACAGGAGCACCACCCGATGCCTGCACAGCTTGGTTATACATCTGGATGGATGGCCCGCCCGGCGCATTGGGCTCTGGTGCGCCCCGCGTTACCTCGTTAAACTCTGGTAAATGCCCTGCATAGCCGCGCATCGTGCCCATTTGGCGAGCATAAGCGGCCTTGCGGTCCTTCATCATCGCATCATTAAGCATTTGCTCATAAGCGCGCTTCAATCTTGGGATATTGTATTTTTCAGGAAGCGATGGATTCCAAGCCCGCTTGATAACGTCCTCGCCTTCTTTCTGGGTGTATGCCGCTCCTAATATTGAGCGCAAAGATTTTTGAACAACTGACCCTATTCTGTCTTCAACGTCAGTAGCATTTGGTGACATTCCCTCTGGCAACCAGCTGATTGCGGCTCCGCTAAGGTTTTTATTTTTAAGATCCCCATTCTCTAATTCATCGATAAGCTGTCTGAATTGTTGTAAGCCTGCTATTGCCTGAGCCTGGCCGCCATCTAGCCATTCATTCGCATCCTTTGCCGCCTCACGGTCTAGCGTGCTGTCGAACGGGCTGGATGCACCCCTACCACCAACCCGAGAACCTAGCTGGCTTTCGGGTAAGCGCATATCCATATTTGAATTATACTGGTTGCCCGTGCGAACATGCCCATTTACAGCAGGCACTTCGCCGCCTGATTGCGCCATTGGGTGACCCCCTAAGCGCACGGTTTCACCTACACGCTGAGCTTGCGGGATAATTACCGGGCCATCGCGGCCTGTTTCTGAGATCGGCTGAAGTTGCATCTTTTCGAAAGGGGATTGGTAATTGAACGGCTGCGGCGCTTGTTGCCGCGGCTGAAATCCCCCACCCATTGGCACAACTTCACCCGTTTTGGGATCGCCGCGCATGACGCCATTATCCGTATTCAGGAACTGGTATTTAGGCGCAGCCTGCGCTGCGATTTGCGCGTTATATCTGCTGTCTTCCACCGCGTCCCGGCCGTCACGGTATTCAAGCCCTTCAGCGTAGCGCTGGTCTGCAACCTGATCACGTCCGCGCTGATAGCTTTGCGTTTCAGCATAGCGCTGGTCTGCAACTTGGTCCCGGCTCGCACGGTAATCCTGCGTCTGTTGCCAGCGCTGGTCTGCGATTTTATCGCGCCCACGATTATAATCTCTTTGCTCTTGAGCATTCACGGCGTCCAAGCCGCCAACCTGATACAGCGCCTCTTGCTCTGGCGTGTATCCCATCTGCTTCATCAGCGCAGCTTGTATGCGCTGTTTCTCTTCACTCGCAGCGGCCTCAGCTTTGTCTGCTTTTGTGGCAGCGCGGCGCGCAAGTAAGGCTTGACCGATCTGAGCAAGGCCAGAGCCCCAATTCTTAGGCCCCATCTGCAAAGCACCGTACTGCATCTGATCAGCAAGGCGGCGCTTTCTCTGGGCTTTTTTATCTAGGGCTCCATAACCGGAGTAACCTTGATACACCTATTGACCGCCTTGCATCTTCTTTTTCATCAAAAGCTCTTTGATGCGTTCTAAATCCTTTGGAGCTGCGTCCTGTTGCCCCTCACGACCCCAGCCGCTCGGATAAAGATAGTCCATACTCCCTAAATTAGCATCGGTGCCATACTCGTAAGCAATATCGTTGTTCGTTTGGTAATCACGGTGCTCGCTCACCCACGGGGCGGCAACACCCCTTTTCCATGCCTCTAAGTATTCAGCCTTTTCCCAGTCGGGCAAACTGCGAAACTCTTCTTCTGTAAGCCCTATCTTGGGGTGTCTTTGCCCTGCTCCACCCATCGCGCCTTGCTGTCCAACAGCCATCATTCCTAGTTTCATCTTACATTCCTATGATTGCGGCGGAGCCTAAGCCAAACAGCCCGCCCATTGTGTTCTGCCAATTGGCGTTCTGCTGATTATATACACCCATTTGCTGAGCGTAATTCTGGTTTACCAACCCGGCATAGTCAGTGGTCGGTATTGTTGCGCCTTGCGCCGGGACAAAGTTAGGGTTCTGCACCTGACTCCCAGACATAAGCGCGGTAATTTCATTGATCGGCTGGCCTCTTGCCGCAAAGCGTTCATTCATAAGCTGAGACCGGTTTGCCCGCGCTTCAGATCCAAGTCGAGACATTTCATTGCCGCCGTGGATAATCGCCTGCATGTTCGCATCATTGCGCTGCTCATCATGGCGGTTCATAGCCCGGTCAAAGGCTGTTGAGCCCTCTTTAATCCCTTGGCCCGCAAGACGCGCCATCATGCTTTCCCGGTTGCGATCAAGCTGCGGCTCCATCCGGTGGCGTAGCGCCTCTTCAATACGCAACCGGTCAGCAGATGTGTCGCCGCCAATCTCTGGCAAGCCTTCGGTACTTATGCCCGGCTGGCTGAAATGATCCTGCAACTGGCCGGAAAGCTGCGCCCCAAGCTGGGACATATTGATCCCGGCCTGATTGTTATTGTCCAGCATGGTCTGGCCAGCCTCGGACAAGGTTTGCGTCGCTGTGTACTGAGGCAGATTGTACGTCGCGCCCGTTGTCGGATCGGTAAACGCATAGGTGCCGGTCTGGTCGTATGTCAGATTGCCGTATGGCGTGACCTGATTGACATTACCCGTTGCAGCATTCGCCGCAGCGGTGGCAACATTCGTTCCGGTTTGTGCCGCTGCCGTCTCTTGCGGATCAGGCGGCGTAGGCGCTTTTGGTTTTCCCATAGTAGAACTTACTCGCTCTCCATTGATCATCGGTCAGCGTCCAATAAACGCCGTCCTCATTGCGCCCGAACAATCGCGGCACGTCATATCTCGTGAACCCGAAGGCTTTTAGCTGCCTGTGAAGGCGCGTATTATCCGCAGCGTTCTGTGTTACAACCATCTGACAACCGACCTCGTTAAAAGCGTAGTTGAACAGATCATGCAGAACCCGGCGCGTCATCCATTTGGGGGTCATACTTGCCCCGCTAAACTCAATCGTTCCGGCCTCTGGCCACCAATTGTGCCAAACCCAACCAGCAACCAGGCGATCCTTATTGCTCATAATCGCATGGCCAACTGCGTCACCAAATCCGCGCTCGCAATGAGGCACCCTTGATTGCACAAAGTTTTGTGCCCATCGGCTAAGCCGATCGGTATAAACAACCCTCATACGACCAACCCGCCCGCTTCGTAGGTCAAGTCAATCGAGATTAATTCCACATCTGGCCTCTGAATGCCGCCGCTCGTGACCTGCACTTGCGGAGCATGACTACAGCCATAGCCAACGACCGAGCACCAATCCTTCATGATCTGGTAAGCGCTGCTGTCTGACCAGACCGCTTGATCCCAGATCGCATTATCCCATAACGCGCCCGTTGTCTCAGTGCTCGCATTTGGCTGCGGATCAAGCTGCACATCATAATCAACTGACACACCAACACTCGGCTCAAATGGCGTTCTGTGCCGGAATATGGCCCGCATTAATTGCGGAACCTTTACATGTCCCGGCAAAGCTAAGTGATCAAAATGACCAACATAGACATGCTCTATATTGGCCTCGTCATCCATGCCGCCGACCTCGCAGCGCATGATGCGGCCATCTTCGCGGCCCATAAAAGCGCGTGTGCCAAGCGTGCCAAAGCAATTGGCCTGCCATCCAGTGTATTCACACCAAGCCCCTGTCTCAACGTTCACCACGAAACAAAACGGGCTTTCCCCTACTAAAGTAGGGACACCGATCAAGGCCATGTTTTCTTCAGCCCATTTTAAGGCTGTCCAAAACACTCCGGTCTGCTTCGTGGCTTCTCTTTGCCAGTCAGGCTCAATCGGATAGGACACCGCGCCAAGCGATAGCGCTGCAACGTCCTTTGTGATCGCCTCGCTGATCGGAACAAACCCGTCTTGCGTCGCAACGACAATATCTCCGCCTGCCTCAATCGTGGCATCAGGGCCTAATGGCCGGGAAATGTCATACTTGCCCACCAGAGACCAACTCGCCGCGTCCGATGGATCAGATCCCTCATACACCGCAACTTCGCCCTCGGTCGATACAAGCACCAGCTTGTCATCCAGACCATCGCCTGCATCCATTGACCAGGTGCCACCAAACATCAATGAGCCGCCGCGTGTGAATACGCCCTGCACACTTAGATCAAGCGCAGCTCCGCCAACCGTATCAACCGGCAAATACCAAACCCGCAAGCTGTCCTTTTCGATAAAGAACATGCGCGAACGATAAACCAGCACTTGCGAGAGGTCTTCAGTGTTTACGCCCGTAATGGCCGGGCCTGTTCCCCATGTCGTGCCATCGTAAACCTGCGACGGGTCAGAGCCATTGACGCCGCGCATAAAGTCGCCGCCCGCGGTCTCCATGAAGGCGAAAGACCAAGCCCCGCCCGTCATCCCGTTCACGGCTGGTGCAGGCACCGCTTCAGGATCAGTGACATTGGTAATATTATATATGCCGCTTGCATCGGTCGCGAATAACTCGCGCTGTGATCCAGACACATACTCGACCATCTGCGTCACAGGACCATTCAATAAAGCATATCTCTGCAAACCGCCGCGAAGCCGAATGCCTGTCTGTGTCGGAAACCAATTCTTTAGAACCCGTGCGGCCCCGCCCTGTGACAGAGCTAAGCCCTCATTCGTTACCCAGCCGCGCACAGGCGGCGGAAACTGTTTGTGCCGAGCTCTGGGGCGCGTACCAAGCGCTTGCATCACCGAGCCGCCTCAAACAATGCGATATAATCAGCCGATGGAATAGCTGTATTCGTACTGTCCCCATCCGGGTTGATATATCCGCCAAGCGCAAGCTCTGCATCGATCCCGTGACGGCGCTTGCCAACTGAGATTACCCGCGCGCCGCGATCTTCCATGATAAGCTTTGCCTTGCGCCGCTCATAGTCGCGCTCAGCATCGGCGTAATCCAGGCCCCTATCTTTCTTCCACCAGTACACAACAGCGCGCTCCAGCAGGGTTTCACTCAAACGAAACGTGTCATCATCCGCTGTGAACCGCTCTTTTAGCGTATCGTCTGCGGCGCATACCATGCACTTGCTGCGATAGTTGAACCGGACAATTTCACCAAAAGCTAAGGCTGGCCGGAAATGAAACGTGCATCCGATCTTCTGCCAAGCATTGATCAAATACTGCTCGTGGCGTGTTTCATAGCTTAGCCACGCATCAGGGCATGTCACATGGCGAAGCGGTATATAGAGCCGCGATGTCCAAAGCTGAGCATCATTCTCCATACTGTCATAATCGGCAGGCTGATCGAATATCCGGCACACACCGTTTCCGGTAAAGCTGCAAATGTTTCGCAGCTTCGACCATTTGTACGCATCAAATATATCATCGCGCGCGAGATTGAACGCAGAGGCAAGCTGGACCGACTTCTGATCAGTCAGGCCAAACACCGCAGTTGGAACTTTCAGCCCCAGCCTTGGCGCTATTCTCTGCGCAACCTCTAGAACGGTCATGCTGCGGTCTTAATATCCGCGCACATGGCTCGAAGCGTTTCATCCGATGGGTTACCCTTCGGAGCCTCGCCGGAATGCTCTTTGATGTATTCACGCATTGCCGCGCGGTCCATATGAGCAAAATTCTCTGAGCCCTTTTCCTGCACAGGTGGCTTATTCTGTTGCGCAAGCTGGGCCTTAAGCGCCTGAATCTCTGCCTCTTTTGAGGCAAGCTGAACCCGGGCATCTGCGCTATCAAGGAAGTCTTGCGCTTTCTGCTTCCATTCAGAGCCGTTCATTTTTAGTGATTTGAGCTGCGAGCCATCAAGAGCTGCAAGGGTCTCGACTGTGTAAATGTTCATAGCGCCAAGCTCGGCCTTCTGCGCCGCAGACAAAAACCCAACTTCTGAAAGCGGCGTACCAGACACAAAGCGGCCTTCGCCTGTGGTTTTCCAATGGTCATACGCCTCTGGAAAACGCTCGCGGTATGTGATGTGCTGGATCCGCCCATCTAACCGAATAGTCGTTGTTGTATCAGCGCGCGTGATCAGCTTGCGGTTCTTATCACCCGGAAAGGCAATTTCGATCATCTCGACTTCATCGAATATCGCGCGGCCTTGCTCTTGGCTTTTAGCCTCGTTCTGGATGGCGTCATTGTAAAACCGAACGCCTAAAGCGACGTCTTCTTGATTGACTGGCATTTCAATTCCTTCATGTGAAAAGAGGGGCAAGCCGCTATGGCCCGCCCCGCTTAGATTAGAGTGCGACTTGGCGCACGAATGCGTATTTGCCATCTGGGATTTCAAAGGCAGTTTCGAAGTCTGCCCCGCCTGCTGCGGCGGTGAAATCCGGCTCCGTGATGTCCACATTGCCGACTGGAATATCCGCGCCGGATGTGTTCTCAACAAAGAACCAATAATGGCCATCTGTGCCGCGTACCCGAGTACCCGGGGCAAAAGTGGCGTGCTGGAAAATGGTGGCTTCCACCAAATCAACACCAATCGTGTTTTCAGCTACATGTGTCATGTACTTACTCCCTTAAGCTGCTGGGTTGCTGTCGAAGACAACGGCCATGTGCAGCGGATTACAAAGCGTAAGCTCGCCCATGAAGCCGATGTGCTGAACAATGGCATCCTGGTTGACCGGCATTTGCTTCTTACCGATCTTCGAGAAATTACGTTCTGGGTGATAGCGGAACTTCAAGTTCTTGCTCTCGACAAAATATGACGTATCCGCAAGCATCGCCGTACCAATCCCGCCTTCAAGACAAATCGGAATACGGCGACCACCACCAACAAATTCAAGGCTGACAAAGCCGCCCTTGCCCATATCAGTTGTGTTGGTAATCCGCTGGATGTCTTCCAGATGCTCTTGATAGGCCAAATAATGCTCTTGGCTGGACAAGATCATATCAGGGCCTTCACGCCCACGGCTAAGCTGGATCGCAAGCTTATCAAATATACGCTTGATCGTATCCTTGGTGATCTGTGTTGCGCCCGTTACAAACGTGCCCGCATTCACATCGACCGCAGTCGTTTGCCAAATCGCGTGCTGTGCGCGGTCAATCCCGCCATAAACACCGGCATTCGCAACACGCGGAATCGCAAGCTGCAGCCCGCCAATCTGCTTACCTGCGTCTGCCGTACCGTCTGAATGAAGGTCTTCTGTGAAGCGGTCCTTAAGCTCTGTCTCAGCAGCTTCCATGTGCGTTGTCAGCACATCTTTAAGCTGGGCCGGGCCAGAGTTTTTCAAGATTTCTTCATTCGAGAGAACAACAGATACCGCAGCCATTTTAGGCTCGAACTCTGCGTCATTGATTAGCTCGGCAGGCTTAGGGTTCAGGAACTCGTAGCCATTGTAGCGCTTATATGTACCGCTTTCATTGTAGAGCAATCTCTCGCGGATTTTTGGGCCGCTAAAGGTTTTGAACTGCCCCTTCTCTTTCATCTTGTAGAGAAGAACATTCGAGTTAGACACAAGGTCTTGATAGCCTTTGGAACGATCTTCCAAGGCCAGGGAGAGCACTTCGTGTAGCCTCTCCGTACTATGCAATTGGGCCAATTGGGCCTCCTATTATAAACCGAGCTGAGCGAACGCGTTGTTCACGGCATCGGCTGCTGACGATGAAGCCGCACGTTTGCCCGCAGGGTTTGAGCCTGCCGCTGGTGCGCCTGTGATGGACGCCTGTGCTTTCAGGGTTTGAGCCTGAGCGTTTGGCGTGTTGGGGGAAGCAAGCTGTGGCGCGGGGTTGAGCCGCTCCGCTATTGCAAATGCATCTGGAAGATTGTCTGCTTTGCCCAACTCAAGAGCGAGCGCAACATCCTTCAGAATCTTAGGTTCGTTAAATCTCGGGTTCGACACAGCGAACGTTTCTATCTCACTCGATACCACGTTCGACATGTTCTGCGTCTGGGCTTGCTGGTAACCTTGGATCTGCTGCTGCATCGCATTCATCTGCGAGCGAAGCTGCATCAGCTCTGACTGTTGCGGATTGTGCGCTTGCATACCTTGCGCGCGCATCTCATTCACATGATCAACCAACTGATCCAGCGAATAGCCCTGCTGTTGCAGGATATAGGCAACCCCATTTACCGGATCCTGCGCAAGCATTTGATCAGCCTGCACGTAGTTATTGAGCGCTTGACCAACCGTCGTGCCATGCTCGCGGGCCATCTGGTCGAACTGGCTAAGCTGCGCCCATTGCTCAGCGCCTTGACGATATTTCTCAATGCCGCCAGTCAGCTCTTGCTCCATACGGGCAATCTCTGTCTGCAAAGCGGGATCGGCTTTGGAAAAAAGCTCTTTAGCCTCCGGGGTGAACCGATGAGGGGCTGTCGTAGCAGCCACCTCATTGGGAGCTTCGGTGGTGGTATCACCCTGCTCACCCTCTTTGGGAAGGGTCGCAAACTTCCCACCGGGTCCGACTAAACGCCCTGCGGCGTTATATTTATATCCTTTAGGCAGGGGCTGATTGCCCTGCTCTTGTGGCTGCTGTTCGCCATCCGGCGACATGACCTCAAGGGCCTCTGCCATATCCGGGTTGTGGCTTGGCTCATCGCCGCCGCTTTCGCCTTGCGCATCAACCTCGGCAAATGCCTTATCGATGCTGTCTTCAACACTTGTGCTTGTATCTGGCGCGTTTGAGACATCAGACACAGGCTCGCTACCGCCCGTTTGAGGGGCGCTGTCAAGCTCGCTCATTCATGTTTTCCTTAAGAGTTAAGCCCCAAGCCCTGCTTGAGAAAAGGCTTTATCGACACTGTCACGGATAGCTTTGCGATCCACCTTCGGTGCCTTCTTTGGTTTAGGATTGGTGTAAGCCTTATCATCACCAACCTCGGTAAATCCACGCGCTTTGTATTCTGCACGCATCGCTGATTTGGACGTGTAATATTTCCCGTCTGCCATAGACTGCAGCGGCCTATCCATTTCGTCACGGATAAGCATAGGGCCGGATAGATGAGAGCGCCTATCTGGTGTCTCTTTGACGCATTCAGATGGCCAAGCATCCAGCTCATGCCAGCCACCACAAACCTTACATAGACGCTGACGAGGCATCGCCACTCCCATTCGTTTTAGGTGGCTGCGGCTTAGGCCGAGCCTTTTCATGTTCAATCTTTAGCTCAGCGATTTCGATGTCCTTTTCCTTCAAGAGAAGTTCAATCTCTTTCAGTCTGACATCCATTTGTCTGATTTGAGCATCTGCTTCGGCCTTCGCGGCAATCTCTTGCTGTCTGGCCTGTGCTTCCATTTGTTTTGTCTGGCCTTCGATCTGTCTGGCCTGCATTTCACCCTGATGCTTTTCCTTGGCCATCTCGACCTCAGCCTTCTTGGCTTCTGCCTCTGGATTAGGCGGCGGGCCTTGCTTGGCTTTCTCCGTCACGCTCTCAACCAGATCATCCACGGCTTGATCCAGTGTGCGTCCAATCCTGTACGGTGCAAGCGAGAACTTAATAACCTCGCCCGCAAACTTCGCCTCAGCCGGGCCTTGCATTGCCATTGGTGCAACATTCTGCATGGTCTGTGACATGGCTTGCAGGAATTCAGCGCGAGACGCCTTCTCGGCCTGCTCATCCGGCTGAATTGTGCTGTCTGTCTCAATCTCCAGCACAAACGGCCTAATGCGCTCGTTCTGGATCATCTGAATAACAGCTTCCAGTGTGACCGTGTTCTGTAGCTCTTGTAGCTGCTGTTGCATTTGAGCCTGTGCTTGCTGCGCGACCTGCGGATTGTTCGGGTCCACTTGCGGAGGCTGTTGCTGCAACTGCAACATCTGCTGTTGTATCTGCTGAGCGCGGGGCAAATCATCCATCTGCGCCATTTTCTGGAACGTCTCAGGCTGGAAGTTCTCAGCCATGATTTCACCAGATATGCGGCACATGTCCCGTGCGAGACGAACCATTTCATCTTGTTTGTCACGCACCCGGCTAGAGCCATACTGCGCTTTAAGCTGCTGTGCACCCAAGGTTTCCTGCGCATCGGTATCGCCGCGCATGATGTCCGATATGCCCGCAATCTCGCGCACATCTTCCATGAGCTGCTGACGTAGCTGCACACAAGCCATGATGGTTTCAACGACTTCCTTGATCGGAAGCCATTCAATCATACCGCCAATGCCGCCTGCACCTAATGCAGCCAAGCTTGGCACTGGCACAAGCGTTGCCCGGTTGTCGGTCTGTTTCAGCGCCAGCTCAATCGCTTCTGAGGCATCTTCAGCGCCCGCTGGATAAAAGCCTTTCAGTCGCAAACTCTCACCAAGCGACGCAATGCGATCAGTGAGAATATTTATCTCTTCAGCCTGATCCTTGTAATACAGGAAGTCCGGCACAGGGATAAGCGTGTCATCTTCAACCGTTGCATACGCTGGCCGCGGGCAAGGGAAAAAGCCCTTCAGGTCAAGCCAGGGCTCGCGCACATCCAGGAATGTCTCTTTGTTCTTATGCACCCAATAAACAAGCCCGGCTGTCTTATCCCAGATCTCCCAGACTTCAGCTTTCTTATCGACCTTGTATTCGTCGCTCGTGTCTTCCGTGTCGCGGTACTCAATATCTGCGTTCCACTTGTCACTAAAGCGTTTCATGCCTGCTTGGCGATCTAGAAACACACGGCGCGCAACCCAGCCTACTTCCTTCCAATCTCTGCCCGGTTCATGCAGGAAATCCCGCATCTTGATATGATCCCAAACAACCTTCTCATCTAGCCCGACCTCTGTCTGGTCTGCCACATAGCGCGCCCAAGGCGTGCCTCTACCGACCAGCGCCAAATCATTGCGACAATGGATGAGCACGTCATGCACGTCTTCTAGCTCAAAGCCTGTCGCAATGGTGCGCTCAAGCATCTCAGCGGCTTTGCGAGGCAGCTCTTTGCGGTCCTTATGGCGTGGGACAACTTCTGGCGTTGGTGCGCGTGCATAGATCGCAGGGCGTAGAACCTGAGTATTTGCCCAAAGCACATTGTATCTGCGCTTACCACTATCAGCGCTGCCGCTTGTTACATCGGCGTGCTGTTTGCGTATCTTGTCAGAGCGATCAAACCACGTGTCGAAGGCTTTTGCGGCCTGCTCTATGCGTGTGTGCCACGGTTTCGCATCTTCTGGAAACTGCGGCTTTTCTTCGTCAGGCTCGTTCTGGCCGTCACGTATCATTGTGTGGGCCGTCTCTTCATATGAGCTTCTCGGAGACGCTGCGCGTCACGCTGAGAGGTGATCTTGGGGGCGTGCAGTGTCGTAAAGTACCAATTACGATCCATATCCTCTCGCATAAGGCGTTTGGTCTCTTCGGTTAAGCAAACCTTCATACGTCAATCCGTCCCGGCATTTCCACAAACTCAGGCGGCGGCGGCAATTGATAGGCCCCGTCCTCTGTCGGCTTGCGTGTTGTTGTTTTGCGCGGTGCCTGCTTCCATACCAAAGCAAGATACCTAAACGCATCGGCTAAGTGTGAGGTCCAGTCATGCACCTCTGTTTTCTTGAACGTCTTTAAATCATCGTCCCATTCGCGGCGGTATTGCTCCAAAGCGCTTATGCCAACCTCTTCGCAGCGGTCATGAAACACCGCGCGATTGATGGTTCGCCTTGATGCGGCAATACCGTCCAGCTTGGACACGTCAGGCACAAGATCAGGCTTAAACCCATAGGTTTGCATCTGCTGCAATATCGTCTTGGCGCCGCTAAGCACCCATTGGCGTTGTTTGGTATCGTGCGGAACGTAGTCCACACCAGCCGCCCAACCGTGCTCATCTTCACGCTCTCGGCAAATCTTGGCGTAGTGATCTATCCCGTTGCCGTTGTCTGTGTAGCAATCAAGCAAGCGAACCTGCCCGGCAACAACCTGAAACCACCAAATCGATGTATCGTCGTTCACACCGATGTCCCATGCCCTGTGAACTGGCGCGTCAATCGCATCAAACGTGTCAATGCGGCGCTCTTTGCGAACTCGATTCATCTCAGCGGCATAGAAGGCCCCCGGAATAGCCGCGTTGAAATTGCAATTGTATTCCTGCTCATACGTAGCAAGGCCAAGCTCTATTCCATAGAGGTCTTGGTATTCTTCTAGCGCTTCCTGCAGTTGAGCTTCTGTCAGCGCCTCAGTGTCGCTAATGCTCGACAAGACGCCAAACCAGTTATCACTCTTCTGCGAGCGATTATACATGGTGTAGGCATGGTTACGCCCACGCGGTGTTGTGATGAAAGCAGCCCAGCCCTCATTCTCCACAAGCATCGGCCTGATATATGCCCATGCAGACGGATTGGCTAACGCCCATTCTGAAAACACAACGCCAGCAACACCAGCACCAACATGGCTATCATAGGCATCTGAGCCTAAGAGCTGCCAAGTTGAACCATTCTTGAACTCTATGAACATCTCATTATCGAGTGTTCGCTTTCGAAGCTCCAGCGGGAATGCCTCGTCTATCCGGCGCTTGCCCGTGCGCTTGTTAATCCCATTCCACAAAGCCTTGCGGGCCTGCTTTTGCTGGGGAAGCATGTGCCAATAGTTGCCCACCTCAGAGATGGCCTTGATGCAAGTGCCATGCAGGCAAACATCATCCTTGCCCCATCTGCGATGCGCAATCGCTATGACACGGTCAATGCCCTTGTTAATCCAGGCATCCCATAAAGCGCGCTGGTATTGTCTAGGCTCCCATCCCCCATGGGGTAGCTCTACTTTCAAGACGTGAACTGCTTGATCGAGATTTCCAGCTTGTTTCCGTCAGCATCTGCGTGCTGCACCTTGTCGCCATACTTCTTAGGTGACATGCGGGCCAATGCCCATTTGCGCGTATCCAACCTAAGCCTATCCCTGTTGACATCACCCTTCTTGTCATCGGCAATCTCAAACATCTCATCGAACAACGTGTCAGCTCGCATACGGCAAGCCTCATCGTACTGTTCTTTAAATTTATCGTTTTCCGATAACCAACGAAAGACCGTGGACAAGCCCGGCATCTTTGCCTTCTTATCTCGGCAAATAGATCTCATGCTCTCGCCTTCAGCAATGCGAACACACATCTCATCAGCAAGACTTTGGCTATAAGTGGTTGTGCGTGCCATACGCTTCCCTTCCCGGTTTGAGCGGTGAATGGATGCTCACTAGCAGGGTATGAGCCTGTGTGAGCGGCTAAGCTGAGCGTTCGAAAGGAAGCAGCTCAGGAGTGGGCGAGGATGGATCAGATTGGGCCGGGGGACGACTGTGTGTGTCTTCTCCATCCTCTACTTCGGGGTGCGAAAGGTGGGAAACCTCCCCCGAAGTTTTACAGATGCCAAGGGGTTTGCCGTCAAAGCGCTGGTATATGATTTCCAGTGTTTCAACGGCTTCTTGGCAATCTTCTAGTGTTTCAAAATCAAGTTCGAAAGAAAGGCGCACATCCTCAGCGTTTGCAGGAGGGGTAAGTAGACTCGCTAGAGTTAAGCCGAGGATGTGCTGTTTCATTTCTTCTTCTTTTGTCCAAGGCCCTTTGCGTGGGCGTCGTAAGCGATCTGCGTGATTTCTTTGGCGGTTGCGGTTTTTGACTTCTTGCCTTTGGGCTTAGGTTTGGGATTTTTCTTGCGTCCGAACATTAGCCTATATTACCTATGCCGAAGTCCCGGCGGGCTGAGACAATCGAAACCACAGGACCCATGACCACATCAGAGAAGGCCAGCAAGACAAGTAATAGCCATGTGCGAGAACCGAAATGCGGAACGAGAAGCAACATCACAAGACCTGCAATAAACACGATCAGGCTTAACCCGTGGTCTATCGGGGCCGTCACGCCGGTTCGTGTCGCCTTGGCTGTCTCAATCATTAGGCAGACAAAGCCAAGTGCCAGGATTATATCAGCGCAGCGTAAATAAATTACATCACCAGACATCGTAGGCACATGCCAGATGTCAGCCTCTATCGGGCTAAACCATCCCATAACCACATAGGCGATCATAGGGACCGCCATGTAAGGAAAGTTTGAAGTGATGCGGAGAAGCAAAGCTTACGCTCCGAACTGCCGCCAGCGTCGCATACCGACCCAAGCCAGAACTGTAGCACCGCCAACTATGACAGCGTTTGCGATCTGAAAATCACCTGTCTCTGCCTGAATAGGCACAATGCGATTTGCAATAATCGCAGCTACGATCGTGACAAGGCCGTCAGTGAATAAGTCCATTACGTCTTTAAAGCGGTATTCTGTGCCATTTACATTCAAGGCCATTGGGTTTTCCTTTTCAAAATTAAAAACCCGGAGCCCGCAAATCATGCAGGTTCCGGGCCTCTAGCTCCCAATCACAGGGGCTGGGGGGCTGATGGGTGTGAGTGGGAGAAGCGCTGTTGCTTTAGGCAACAATGTTATTGTGGCATACACAATTGATATTTGGTTCCCGTGTCAAGCCCCTACTCGTCACTGTCTCCAGTGTTCCAGCAGATTTGCTTGCCGTAAGTTGTGCTTATAATGATACCGTCCTCATGATCCTGTTCATCAAAATGCTCATGCCCTAGCTCTCCGTTTTCCTTTGCCCAGTCTAGGAAGGTGAGGAGTTCACGGGCGCGGGAAAAATGTGTTTCATGAACGTCAGCGATGTAATATTTATCGCCCGGCTTGAGCTTCGCCATATCTGGCCACTCAGCTTCCCACAGCGCACGGGCAAGGCTTTCAATACGGGGGTCTTGGGTCATCAGTACCTCGTCAGCTTTTCATAGTTAGGATCTGCAGGCTTACGCTGGCGTGTTTTGCGGAGACGCAAGAATATCAGAAGTTTGTTTATCATACGGTTTCTTGTGCCTTTCGTCCAATACGGTTCGCGGCATAGTTCAGCGTGTCCTGAATGGCTTTCTCTAACGTGCCGAATGCTTTTTGCCTGCGGCCTCCAAGGCGTTCAACGCCTTTGCTCATGGGGATATTGCCGAGGATTAGCTGTTCAACGATTGGGAAGAGATTGGGGCCAAGTTCCTCTTGCATCTGCTTGACCATGAATTCACCCGAGCGGCGGGCATCCTGTTTGGCTTCGAGGCTTATACCGCGCCGACCGTCCACCCTCTCAGCGCTTCCACCACTTCCAGAAAAAGAACTAAAGCCGCTGGGCTGGTGTTCCTTGAACAGCCTGTACTCCATTGCAGCGATGACCGCACCAACGGTTAAGCGTTTGTTTCTCAGCATGACAAGCACAGGATCAGCCACGCCAGCCGGGCCGGGGGTGATCCAGGTGGGCGGGCTTTCAGGGCGAGATGTGTCTGGACGATCTACCACCTCTTTCGCGCGCTGGTCGCATCTGCGCATTTCGTCTTCGTTGCCGTCGATAAGCGCAAGGCGTGCAGCTTCCCTTTGAATGTCCACAGCACGTTCAGGGCTTACAGGTCTAGCGGAATATCCGCGCTGGGAAGAGATTGTGCTTGTTTGTTTCATGCCAACTCCGTCTCTACAAATTCTTTGAGAGCTTTCGCTCTTGGCTTGTAAAAATCCCACTGGTCTGAGGCGTTCGGGCCAAGATTGATTGCACCCTCCAAAATCGGAATACACATAAGCACTCGCTCCTGCTGTTTAGTGAAGCTGCGGGTGGCGTCGTAGGCGGCGGCGGCGT
>CAWUKE010000004.1:0-38364 GCA_963922935.1 uncultured Alphaproteobacteria bacterium
TCGGCGATTTGGGCATGAACAGGATTGTCGGACATGGGAGAACTCCTCAGCGTGTAAGCTGTAGCTAGGTAGCGGCCTGCCCTCGGTCAAGACGCGCGCTGCTAGGGAAGCTTTGTTTCCAGCGCGAGGGCATGAAGTTCACCGTCAGCCCCGTCCATTTTGCCTTTCAGCGAGGCATAGACAAGTTGGTGCTGCGCAACCCGGGATTTGCCGCGGAACGCTTCTGAGGTGATAATCGCTTTCCAGTGATTATTATCGCCGGCCAGGTCGATCATTTCGACCTCTGCGTCGGGCAGAGCCTCTTTGATCAAAGCCACGATCGCTTCAGCAGGCATCGCCATTACACAGTCTCCGTCGCGCCTTGCATCAGATTAGGCAGCCATGTCGCCCAACGCTCTTTAAGCCCGGCTAAGCTCACATCAAAGGCGCCTTTGCCGGTGATCCGATCGCCCCCAACGGTCCCGACAACAACAGCGCTCACACCGAGGCTGTCTGCGGTCGATAAAATCGGGTTGATCGAATTCTTATCAGTCGCGATCAGATAGCGCGCCTGATCTTCGCCGAAATAGAAGGCGTGGGCGGGAAGGTCAGTTGGGTTCGTAAGCAAACATCCGGTGCCTGTCGCAAAGGCCATTTCGCACGCCGCCGCACCAAGGCCGCCATCAGACAGATCATGCACAGCCGATACGCGCCGATTGCGGATGAGCTTACGCACATAATCGCCATTGGCTTTTTCAGCCGCCAAATTGACAGGCGGCGGGGCCCCATCTTCGCGGCGTTGGATCGCGCGCAGGTAAATAGAACTTCCCAGATGACCGAGCGTGTCACCAATCAGAATGAGCGTATCGCCCTCGCGCCAACCGGCGAGTGTCGCAAAGTGTTCAAGGTTTGGGATCAGACCGACGCCACCCACAGCGGGTGTTGGCGGGATCGCGACGCCATTCGTCTCATTATAGAGCGATACATTGCCCGACACGACGGGGTAATCAAACGCGCGGCAGGCTTCGTTCATACCTTCAATTGCGCCCACGAATTGGCCCATGATCTCTGGACGCTCAGGATTGCCGAAGTTCAGGCAGTCCGTGATCGCGATCGGGTCTGCGCCTACTGCGGTCAGGTTCCGCCACGTCTCAGCAACGCATTGCTTTCCGCCTTCATAGGGATCGGCGTAGACATAGCGCGGTGTGCAGTCCGTCGTAATCGCGACCGCCTTGTTGGAGCCGTGGATACGCACAATCGCCGCGTCGCCACCGGACTGGCTGCTATCGACCGTGTCGGCCATAACGTGTCGATCATATTGCTCCCAGATCCAGCGCTTGGAGACGATGTCCGGATCCGTCATGACGCGGAGCAGGGCGTCGTTGTAATCCTGCGTTTCGATGATGTCGTGCGGCAGCAGAGTCTCGCGTTTCTCGGTCGCGACATGCGGGCGGTCATAGTTGGGCGCATCATCGGCCAGCGGCGCGATTGGGATATCACAGACCTTCTTGCGCTTATGACGCAGCACCAAGCGACCCGTATCCGTCGTCTTCCCGATTTGTGCGACGTCTAAGTCCCACTTCTCAAAGATTTCAAAGGCCAGCTTTTCTTTACCCGGTTGGATGACCATGAGCATGCGTTCTTGGGACTCAGACAGCATCATTTCATAGGCCGTCATGCCCTCTTCGCGCTGCGGGACCTTGTCGAGGTTCAGCGCGATACCCACGCCGCCTTTATCGGCCATTTCGATGGAAGAGGAGGTGAGGCCCGCTGCGCCCATATCTTGGATCGCGATAATGGCGTCGGTCGCCATCAACTCCAGGCATGCTTCGATCAGTAGCTTTTCCGTGAAGGGATCGCCGACCTGAACGGTCGGGCGTTTTTCCTCAGAATCGTCGTCAAATTCAGCCGAAGCCATCGTCGCGCCATGAATGCCGTCACGACCGGTTTTAGAGCCGACATAGAAGATTGGGTTTCCGACGCCTTTAGCCGCCGAGTAGAAAACATTATCCGCGCGAGCGAGGCCCACACACATGGCATTAACGAGGATGTTGCCATTATAGCCGGGATGAAAGTTGGTCTCGCCGCCGACGGTTGGCACACCGACGCAATTCCCGTAACCGCCAATGCCAGCGACAACGCCATCGACCAAGCTTTTCGTCTTCGGATGGTCCGGCGCGCCAAAGCGTAATGCATTCATCAGGGCGATCGGCCGCGCGCCCATGGTGAAGACATCACGCATGATCCCGCCGACACCTGTCGCGGCGCCCTGATAAGGTTCGATGTAGGAGGGGTGGTTATGGCTCTCCATCTTGAAAATGATCGCATCCCCATCATCAATGTCGATCACACCGGCATTCTCGCCAGGGCCTTGAATGACACGCGAACCGCTGGTCAGAAACTTCGCCAGATGACGGCGGGAGGATTTGTAGGAACAATGCTCTGACCACATGACCGAGAAGATACCGAGTTCCGTCAGGTTCGGCTCGCGCCCCAGACGGTCGAGGATAATTTCATACTCGCTCTCCGAAAGGCCATGTTCGGCGACGACGTCAGGCGTAATTGTATGCGGCCCTGAGAAAAGGTCGGCCATTACAGCGACTCCAAGATCGACTTGAAAAGATTGATGCCGTCTGTGCCGCCATGGCGCGCGTCGACGGCGCGTTCGGGATGGGGCATCATGCCGAGGACATTGCCTTGAGTATTGATAATGCCGGCAATATCGTTGCGCGAGCCGTTCGGATTGTCAGCATAGCGAAAGACGACTTGGCCATTGCCTTCGACCGCTTTCAGGGTCTCATCATCCGCGAAATAGTTGCCATCATGGTGGGCGACCGGGATGTCGATGACCTGGTCTTTGTCGAAATGTTTTGTGAAGCGGGTCTGGCTATTGGCCACGCGAAGCGGCTCGACAGAACAGACGAATTTCTGTCCGACATTGCGCATCAGCGCGCCGGGCAGCATTTGCGCTTCGGTGAGGATTTGAAAGCCGTTGCAGATCCCTGCGACGGGCAGGCCTTTTTCCGCTTTTTCCTTAATGTCTTTCATGATCGGGCTGTTGGCCGCGATGGCGCCACTGCGCAGATAATCGCCATAGGAAAAGCCGCCGGGGACGACAACAAAGCGGACGTCACTCGGCAGTTCCGTTTCGCGGTGCCAAACACGGTGTGGCGTTTTTCCCGTGATTTGCTCCAAGGCTGTCACCGCGTCGCGGTCACAGTTAGAGGCTGGGAAAACGATGACGGCGGTTTGGGTCACGACTCCGCCTCAGGATCGGTTTCGGCCTGAACCTCGGCGGCCCCTTCGATTTCGATCCGGTAGCTTTCGATCACGGTATTGGCGAGGAGGCGGTCACACATTTCGGTAATGCGCGCTTTGGCCAGTTCCGGGTCACTATCGGCGAGGGTCAATGTGATGACTTTTCCTTGTTTGGCGTCTTGGACCTCATCATAGCCCAGGTCGTTCAACGAGCGGGCGATCGTCCGGCCTTGGGGGTCCAGGACGCCAGGCTTTAAGCCGACATAAACATGAGCAATCATGCGGGTGATCCTAATCGTTGGATGAAACAACCGACAATGTCGCCGGTGTCGGGTTTTGTTTGATAATGCCAAGCCTTGTCGCAACTTCGGTATAGGCTTCGGTCACTTCGCCAAGGTCACGTCGGAACCGATCTTTATCCAGCTTCTTATCCGTCTCGCGGTCCCAGAGGCGGCAGCTATCCGGCGAAATCTCGTCAGCCAGCACAATCATATGCCCGCCGAGACCATCGGGATGGGCGAGGCGGCCAAACTCGATTTTAAAGTCGATCAGCTTGATACCGACGCCGCCAAACATGCCTTGCAGGAAATCATTGATGCGCAGCGTCATGGCGACAATTTCGTCAATCTCAGACTGGCTGGCCCAACCGAAGGCATAGATATGCTCTTCTGCGATAAGGGGATCGCCCAGATCATCACGCTTCAGGCAGAACTCGACAATAGCGCGGGGGAGCTTTTCACCTTCATCAATGCCGAGGCGTTTGGCCATCGTTCCGGCGGCCACATTGCGGCAAATCACTTCGAGGGGAACGATTTCGACCTTTTTGATCAATTGCTCGCGCATATTTAGGCGCTTGATGAAATGCGTCGGGATGCCAATTTCCGCGAGGCGCACCATGATGAATTCGCTGATGCGGTTGTTCAGAACGCCTTTACCGTCCAGCGTGGCTTTCTTTTGTGCGTTAAAAGCGGTCGCGTCGTCTTTGAAATATTGGACAAGCGTGCCGGGCTCAGGCCCCTCATAGAGGATCTTGGCCTTGCCTTCGTAGAGTTTTTTGCGTCGACTCATCGTCTCGAGCGCTCCCGTGACTTAAGGGCGCCCCTTAGCGGAGGCAGAGCAGGGCGGCAACGCGTCCCAAGCGTTTTTTGAGACGCTTTTCCACGTCAAATGCAGCTTGCGAGGGTCGCAAGCGGGTCGTATTGGCAAAGGTGTGTCACATGGTTGATCTGCGTTTGAATTGGAGACCCTATGTCCGTATTTGATGATCGTAAGAATGCGTCCGAGACAAAATATGTCATGGATGCCGCTAAAGAATTTAAAGCCGAAGCGCGTCGGAATAAAATCTTGGGCCAATGGGCCGCGGACCTGATGGGTAAAGACGAGTCTGAAACGAAGGCCTATATTCTACAAGTGATCACCGCAGACATGGAAGAGGCGGGCGACGATGACGTGTTCCGGAAACTTCGTGATGATCTGGATGCCGCTAAAGTTGAAATCACAGACCAAGGCCTACGCGCAAAAATGGCCGAAGCGATGGAAGAGGCGCGCGACGCAGTCTATGGCGAAGACGACTGATCGTTTCTAGCTATATCCCAGTCGGGGGCGGTTAATCCCATAGCAAGGTTCGATCTTTTAGTTTCTGCCGTAGAAACCGAGATTGGACGATCCTGTGGGACGATGCGGCCAGATAATTAGAAAGTGCGCGGTGGCTTTGTGCCTCGGCGTGGTTACGTCTGGTCCGGCATTCGCGCAAACGATTGTTTATACAGACGATTTTGAAACGACTCCCGTTACCGGCTGGTCCGTCAATAATACAGAATTTGATGCGGATTATACGCGGTTTCTAGGCCGATTTGACGATAGTCCGACCGAGACAAGCCGGTCTTTTGCCTTGCCAACGGGCACGAGCCGCGTCGACGTCGAGTTCGATTTCTATCGTTTCGATAGCTGGGACAATACAGCCCAATGGGGTTTCGACCGCTTACAAGTGGATGTCGACGGCACGCAAGTTTTCAGTCTTCCATTCGACTCCGATCAAGCCGCGCGATCCGGTACGAATGGCACGATAGATTGGGCCCACACCCCTTTGGCGGCGGCGACGAATAATGCCTTTAATCTGGCAAATCGACCTTGGTATCAGGATCAGCCCCATCGCGTGACGTTGACCGTCAATTCACCCGGGACAACGCTTGATCTGACGTTGCGGACATTTCTGAATCAGGGCGGTAATGACGAATCTGGCGGTTTTGATAATGTTACTATCACGGCTTTTGTCGAGCCTGTGATCAATGCGGTTAAGACTGTCGAGATTGAAGATCTCAGCGCCAACCCCAGCTTTGCGATCCCTGGACATAATGCGGTTTATACGATTTCAGTGACGAATACGGGCGGAGCGATGGATGCAGACTCGCTCGTTGTAGTCGATTCGTTGCCGGAAGAAGTCGTTTTGGACACGAGCGCAACCATCCAGTTTTCAGATAGTTCCTCGCCTGCTTCAGGTTTGACATGCTGCACGGCGGCGCAGATTGATTATTCGGACACGGTGAGCGGTCCTCCTGTTTTCGGCTACACGCCAACATCCGCTTTTGATGAGGCAGTCACATATGTCCGCATTACACCGTCCGGGACGTTGCGGGACTCGACCGTCAATCCAACCACTTTCAGCTTCTCTTTCCCGACGCGTATTCAGTAATGCGCGGACACTAGCCGAATTTTTGAAAGCCGTTATAGACGCCGTATGACACAGGCCGAAAAAAAAGAGCCGCGCATCGCGCTATATCCCGGAACTTTTGACCCGATGACCTTGGGGCATTTGGATATTTTGAAGCGCGCATCCCGCCTGTGCGATAAATTGATTGTCGCTGTTGCGATCAATCGGGATAAGAACCCGCTTTTCTCACTCAATGATCGTGTCGCGATGGTCGAACGCGTTGTCACCCCTTTTCGGGATCGAATCGAAGTCGAGGTGAAGCCTTTTGAAGGGCTCTTAATTCATTTCGTCCAAGACTGCGGCGCTTCGATGATTGTTCGGGGTCTTCGCGCCGTATCCGACTTCGAATATGAATTTCAGATGGCCGGAATGAACGATCGACTGAATCCCGATATTGAAACTGTCTTCTTAATGGCCGATCCTCAGTATCAGACAATCGCATCCCGGCTTGTGAAAGAAATTGCGCGGCTGGGGGGCGATATTGACCAATTCGTGACGCCCGATGTGGCGCGCGCCCTAAAAGCGAAGTTCACCTAAGAGACCACGATCATGAAACATGTTGTTCGACTTGCGGCGCTTACCGCGCTGGCCGTCGCCACGCCCGCCTGTTCTTCTGAAGCGCAGCAAAGCTACGCAGATGGCGCCCTGACCAAAGAAGAGACCTTTCCAGAAAGCGCGTGGCGGACGGTAGACCCTGAAAATCTGATGGTGATCGAAACAACGCAAGGCACGATTGGTGTTGAGCTTTATCCGGAAATCGCTCCGCTCCATGTGGCGCAGATGAAAACCCTAACCCGCGATGGATTTTACGATAACGTTCCGTTCCACCGTGTGATTGATGGGTTCATGAACCAGACGGGCGATGGATCGAACGGTAATGGCACAGGCGATAGTGATCTGCCCAATATCCCGGCCGAGTTTATGTTCCGTCGCGGCGAAGACATGCCCGTCACGCTGGTGGGCGCACGCGGAGATGAGCAGCGCCAAGTCGGCACCGGCTTTTACAAAGCTTTGCCCGTCGCCAGCCAGCCAATCAGCCAGGCTATCCTGACCAATGACGGAAAAGTCGGCGCTATGGGCTTACACTGCCCGGGCGTGACATCCGCCGCTCGGACGTCTGATCCGAATAGCGCGAACAGCCAGTTTTTCCTCATGCGTGGCAAAGCCGAACATCTGGACGCGCAATATTCGATCTGGGGTTCAACCGTTATGGGGCGCGAATTCCTTGAGAGCTTCAACATTGGAACAGTCGGACAGGATCAGCTGTTTGAGCCGGATAGTATGACTCGTGTGCGGATTGCGACGGATATGCCGGACGCCATTCGCCCAACAGTTCAAGTGTTAGACACAAGCTCTGACGCCTTTGCCAGCTGGATCGAAACGCAAACCTATGATGATATTTGCGACGTCGAAATCCCGACCCGCATCGTAAACTAAGTCAACTCTCAAAAATCTAAAAAAGAAAGCCTGATTATGGCCGAAAAACTTATCCTAAGCCTCGACACGCAAACCGGTGTCGAAGGAGATGTCACGATTTTGCTGCGTCCCGACTTGGCGCCGAAGCACGTTGCACAAATCACGAAGCTGGCGAAAGACGGCTTCTATGACGGACTGACATTCCACCGCGTGATTGATGGCTTCATGGCCCAAGGCGGTTGCCCGAACGGGACAGGCATGGGCGGCTACAAGACGAAAATTCCAGCTGAGTTTAACCGTCACCCACATTTGCGTGGCGTTTGCTCTATGGCACGTAGTAGCGATCCAAACAGCGCCTCCAGCCAGTTCTTTATCTGTCTCGATGATAGCCAGTTCCTCGATAACCAATATACAGTCTGGGGCGAAGTCGAAGAAGGCATGGATATTGTCGATGCGCTGCCCAAAGGCGAACCGCCGCGCTATCCTGGTAAAATCGTCAAAGCCAGCGTCGTCGACGCCTAACGGGACTTTATGCGATGAAAGTCGATCTGTTCGACTTTGATTTGCCGGAAGAGCGTATTGCCCTCCGGCCCGCTGAGCCGCGCGATAGTGCGCGGCTTTTGCACGTGGGCGAAACACTTTCCGACCATGTGGTAAGGGATCTACCGCAGCTCCTAGAGCCGGGTGATCTGTTGGTCCTCAACGATACGCGTGTTTTCCCAGCCGCCCTAAAAGGTACTCGGCCTGCCCGGGCGCAGGGCGGTGGGGGGGATGTTTCCGTCGACATCAACTTGCTAGAAGGTGAGGGGGCCGAATGGCGCGCCTTTGCCCGCCCGGCAAAACGCTTGAAATCAGGCGATCGTCTTCACTTTGCTGAAGACTTTTCAGCGGAGGTTCTTTCGCGTGATGGCGGGACCATAACGCTTCAGTTCGACAGACGTGATCAGGACTTACACGCTGCGTTAGAGCGTGTCGGCAACATGCCTTTGCCGCCCTATATCGGGCGCAAACGGGACGTCGATGAGAAGGATCGACAAGATTATCAAACAATTTATGCCGATCCGAAACAGGCGCAATCCGTGGCGGCGCCAACTGCAGGTTTACATTTCACCCCGCAACTTTTCGAAGCTCTGGGGGCGCGCGGGGTCGAGATTGCGCGCGTGACATTACATGTCGGGGCTGGGACTTTCCTGCCTGTGAGCGCGGACGACACGAAAGGCCATGTTATGCATAGCGAGGTCGGGGAAATCAGCGAACAGGCTGCGACCGCTATCAACAAAGCGAAAGCCAGTGGGCGTCGGGTAATTGCCGTTGGAACGACCAGCTTGCGGACGCTAGAATGTGCAATACAGGAAAATGGGCAGGTCATTGCGCAGACGATCGACACAGATATTTTCATCACGCCAGGCTACGACTTCAAAGTTGTTGACGGCCTGATGACAAATTTCCATTTGCCGCGTTCAACTCTCTTTATGTTAGTCAGCGCTTTGGCCGGATTGGACCGGATGCAATCTGCTTATGCCCTTGCTATCGAGACAGGCTATCGTTTCTATTCCTACGGCGACAGCTCACTGATCTGGCGGGCGTGATGGCGGTGTTTCCTTACACAATTCATGGCACTGAAGGTCGCGCGCGGACAGGGACACTCTCGACGACGCGGGGGGATATTCAGACCCCGGCTTTTATGCCGGTTGGGACTGCGGCGACTGTCAAAGGCGTCTATATGGATCAAGTCCGCGAAACGGGCGCGGATGTTATCCTTGGCAATACCTACCACTTGATGTTGCGCCCGGGTGCGGAACGCGTGGCCGCGCTCGGGGGGCTGCATAAGTTCTGTGGCTGGAACGGTCCGATGCTGACAGACTCTGGCGGCTTTCAGGTCTGGAGTCTCTCAAAACTACGAAAGATGAGCGAGCAGGGCGTCGAGTTTCGCTCTCACATTGATGGCTCCAAACATATGCTGACGCCCGAGAGAAGCATGGAAATCCAAGCGGATCTGCTGGGTGCCGATATCTGCATGCAATTTGATGAATGCACGCCGTTCCCCGCGACGCCTGATCAAGCACGATCAAGCATGGAATTGTCTCTGCGTTGGGGCGAGCGGTCGCTGGCCGCTTTTGGCGATAAAGATCGGCAAACGCTTTTCGCGATTGTGCAGGGATCTGTTTATCCAGAACTCCGAAAGGAAAGTGCCGAGCGGTCCATCGCGTTAGAGGGTTATGGTGGCTATGCCGTGGGCGGGCTTGCTGTGGGGGAGGGGCACGAGACCATGTGTGAAGTCCTTGATTTCACGACGCCCCATTTGCCGACAGATCGCCCGCGCTACCTTATGGGTGTGGGTAAGCCGATTGATATCGTTGAAGCGGTCTGGCGCGGGATTGATATGTTTGACTGCGTGATCCCAACACGATCCGGCCGTCACGGTCAGGTTTGGACCGATCAGGGGCCTTATAATATTAAACGGGCTGAATTTGCCGAAGATCAACGGCCGCTTGATTCGACGATCCTGTGCCCCGCTAGTCAGAATTACAGCCGGGCCTATGTGCATCACCTTATCCGCTCGAAGGAAATGCTCGGCCAAATGCTCTTATCGTGGCATAATATCGCTTATTTCGAGGATTTGATGCGTCGTATTCGCCAAGAAATTCTGGCGGGGACATTCGAAGACTTTGTTGTGCAATTTCGCCGCGGCTGGAATGCAGATGGAGCCAGCAAAACGCCTTGACGCTTTAAGGGGCTGCCCTTAACTAGCGGCTCTTCGAAAGCAGCCTTAGGGCAGCTTAGAGGATATGCGCCCATAGCTCAGTTGGTAGAGCGCCTCACTTTTAATGAGGATGTCCACGGTTCGAGTCCGTGTGGGCGTACCATTCTTCCCATCACCTCCAGATCAGCCCTAAGCGTCTCAAAGCGCTGTAAACATCGCATAAGGCGTCCTAAGTGATGCAGAATTGCAACGAAATCGCAAAAAATCTTTCCAAATCACAAATTTGGCGGAAGTCCGCTGTGGCCAGACGGAAAAACTTCGTGTAGCCAGCAGGTGGAGTCGCGACCTGTCGGTCACGTTATTCTATAAACACATGATGGTTTTGACCATTTTACGGAGGACAACATGAAGCATAAGCTTCTCTTCGCAGCTGCTACGGCCGCCATTCTGGCACCGTCTTTCGCAGTTGCTCAGGACAGCGGCGTTTATTTGCGCGGGCAAGCAGGTTACGGCCTTGTCGCTGATACAGAATTTGAACCCATCCAGCAGGATGATGTCGCAGCAATCAGCAACATTCCTGTTGCAACCAATTCGTTGCTTGGCGACCTTGGTGGTGGTGGCGATCTCGCTTACTCACTGGGTCTCGGCTATGAGTTTGGTAATGGCTGGCGCGTAGAAGCAGATTACACATCTCTCTTCACGGATTTCGGCACGATTGGTGGCGCAGTGGCAACGGACGCTAAAATCCGCGCAAACCAATATATGGTCAACGCTCTTTACGACTTTGACGATTTCGGGCGTTTTAAGCCTTACATTGGTGCGGGTCTCGGTGTGTCTGAAGGTACAGTCTCAGCTGTTGCACATGACTTCTTCAACCCGTCCATCGCTGGTAACGTCGTTCGTAACCCTGCGTGTGACACAACACCTGTTGCAGGTAATTTTGCACGGGCTTGCTCAATCAATGACACAGACACAAACTTCGCTTGGAACATTCTATTTGGTCTCGGCTATGAAATTACGCCGAAGCTCGATTGGGTAACTGACTATCGTTACCACAATTTGGGCAGCTACCGCCTTGCCGGCCAAAACGAAATCGTTGGCGGGGGTGTTGGTCTTCTGCGGACTGAGAGCATCGACTCACAGTTGGAAGACGTCACAGCCCACTCACTGATGACAGGTTTCCGCTACCGCTTTGGCGAAAGCACACCGGTTGCTGTGGCTCCACCACCACCACCTCCTCCTGCACCAATGGTGATGTGTTGGGATGGTAGCGAAGTTAGGGATGCCGGTCTCTGCCCACCAGAGCCAGCTCCAGAGCCAACAACGTTCTTGTGTGAGGGTTCCGGTCAGGAAGTGACTGATCTGGCGCTTTGCCCACCTCGCAATCAGTGTCCAGATGGATCCATCATTTACGGTCCTGCAGAATTCTGCCCAACTCTCTCCGGCACATCCATTGCCGAGCTTTGTGGTCAAGAGTTCCGCCAAGAGATCATCTATTACGAATTCGATCGCGGTCAGTCCGCGGAGACACGTAATACGATCAACCGTATCCTCGACATTGGTCAGTTCTGTCAGGTTGATAACATCCGTGTTGTTGGTCACACAGACACGTCCGGTTCAGCGGCTTATAACCTGAACTTGTCTCGCAAGCGCGCCTCTGACGCCGTTGACGAGCTGGTTCGTCAGGGCATCAACCGCAACGTCATCTCTTCAGAAGGCAAAGGCGAAACAGAGCCATTTGTCCAGACAGGCGACGGCGTAAAAGAGCAGCTCAACCGTCGTACAGAAGTACTGATCCAGCTTTCTGACGTAGGTATGCGCAGCATGACCAACTAAGGCTTTTGCCTCAGTGAAGAATTAAGCCCGGCCTTTTGGCCGGGTTTTTTTATGAGCATAATTAAGGCCGGACGGCTAAGTCTCCAAAGCTGTTCCGTCAGACTTCAAAGGGCGAACATCTTGGTACTTGCCCCGAAACTCAGGTGTGGCCAGAGTATAAAAAGAGAGGTTAGGCTAGGCGTTCTGTTCGCCGACGGAAATTGCTTTGTCTTCTTGGGTCAGGTCAGTTGGACTATAAATTGTCTGATCATCTGCCAGCGTCTTATACAGAGCGCCAAAATCCTGTTGGGTCGCGCCGAGAAGTTGTTCGAAGCTGTCTATGACAAAGTAGACCTGCTGAAAATCGTCGATACGATAGTCAGTCCGCATGATCCGTTCGAGATCAAACTGGACCCGATGGGGCGAAGAGCTCTCAAGGCAAAAGGGGGTTTCACCGGCGCTACTGACGATTCCGGCCCCATAGATGCGCAGGTGAGGACCTTCTTGGATGAGACCAAATTCTACCGTGTACCAATAAAGGCGTGCGAGTTCCTTAAGGCGCCCGAGCGAGTTCGCGCGCTGGCCACCTTTGCCATAAGCTTGCATATAATCGGCAAAGACGGGCAAGGTGAGCATCGGTACATGCCCAAAAATATCGTGGAAGATGTCGGGTTCTTCGATGTAATCGAGTTGGTCCGGTTTTCTGATAAACCGTCCTGCCGGGAAGCGCCGATTAGCGAGGTGGTCAAAGAAAACATCATCAGGGACCAGATGTGGGACCATGACGACCTCCCAACCCGTGAGGGCTTTGAGCTTCGGGTTTATGACGCGCAAATCGGGAATGCCGCCAGAGCCGAGATCTAAGAGGCCCAAGCCTTCGTGAAAGGCGTTTACGGCCCGGTTTTTAAGCAGCGCTATCTGTCGTGCATAAAGCGTGTCCCAGACGCGATGTTCGTCAGGCGTGTAACGGTCCCAGCGCTGCTCGATGGTGAAATCAGCGGCTGGAATTTGTTCATCGATGACGGGATCGAATACGCCCATAGTTCAGCTCTCCTATAGCGCCTAGTTTAGCGCACAATGGCAGCGGAGATTTTGCAAAACTGCGGAGAAGGGCCTCATAAGACGATGATTTTTTGTCTTATTCGTCGCGTTTAATACCGAATAAGCCCAGTACAGCATCTTCGACGCTTTCTTCCTCGTCTTCTTTCGTCTCGTTGTCCTCGGGCTGTTGTTCGGTTTGCTCTGATGTGTCGGCAGGATCAGGCTGTGCATTATTACGGCCGAGTAGCCCGCCCACGATCTGGTTGATCTGATTAGAGGGTGAAGTTTCGGACTCGGGAACCTGTGCGTCTTCTGAAGATGAGGGTTGGTTGCCTAAAAGTGATCCGACGATTTGACCGGCTGATCCGCCGACACGGTCAGAGATCAACTTTTGCGCCTCAGCCCGTGCCTTCGCTTCTACGATCTCTCCTAAAAAGTCTGTATCCAAGCTCGCCGAGGCACTTCCAAAGCTACCTGAAAAGCGTAACGGTATTCCAAAAGCCGCTAACCCACTCGCGCTTTCCGCTGTTGATTTTGGACGGAACCGGAAATCAATCGTTTGCGCCCCAAGATCAACTTGACCTGAGGCTTCTGCGCTAACTCCCAGACCCTGAAGCGTGAACTGATCGATTGTCGCCACGCCGTTTTCAATCTGGACACCGCCTAGCAAGTCCTGAACCGCCGTCGAATAGGACGGGCCGATCCCGGCGGGTAGTGCGCGGGATTGAAGAGCCGTATCTAAGCCCGTTAAAAACTCTGCGGCGTCGATGCCCTTTAGCGTGCCATTAGCGAGTTGATAGAGTCCCGTACCGGACAATGACCGCATCAGTTCGGCTTGGCTTCGTCCAGAACTGGTGAGTTCGATATTGGTTTCCGCTTTGCCCGTAGCTTGGGTGAAGCCCGCGACCGCGCCTAAAAACCCCTCGCTTTCAACGGCTACTAGGCCCGCATTTGCCGTAAATTGTGGGACGCTCTGCGTTACGTCATAGATGAGCGTGGCTTGACCCGCTCCGCCGTAAAGTTTGAGGGAAGGGAACGTCGCCGTCAGGCGGCCCTCTTGCAAGAGCACGTTCAAACTTGTCTCCGCCATAGACAGGCGAGGGGCTTGGATAGAGGCCGCCTTGAGATCAAGTGAGGCGTCAAACGCGCGGAGAGGGTCTACGGGCAAAGGCTCTTCGCTCCAGGGTTGGATTTGTCCGGTCGGTCTCTGTGCGCTGTACGCCTCCATATAGGGCCGTAAATCGAGTGCGCCCATTTCCAAGGCTCCGGTCAGGCGCGGACGTTCACCACTCAGATCAACGCCAAAATCCCCATTGCCGTTGATTTGGTCCAGTCCAACAGTTGCGCCTGTCAGCTTTATATCCGTTGCCGTTCCGCCGACTTTGCCTCTCAGATTAAAGGCTTCGAAAATCGGGCCCATGTCTGTGGAAGGCGGCAGATCGGTGCCGTTAATTTCCGCCAAGCGTCGCAAACTGTCGCCGTTCGCTGAAAGCTCTCCGGCTAAAGTAACGCCCGCAGTCTCAGAGATTTTGGCTGTGCCTGTATAGGTCCCATTGAGCGCCCCATTTTCCATGCGGGCGGACAGGCCTTCAAGGGTGAGGTCTGCCGCGGAACCAGAGAGATTTGTGTCTACGGCGATCCGCCCGATCGCGCTTTCGTATGGGATTTTCATCGAAAGCGCCGCGTTTAAATCGGATAGGGAAGGAATAGCGGTGTTAAGGACGCCGTTGACCGATGCGGTTTCGTCATAGCTGATCTGCCCGGTAAATTTTGTGGTCTGGACGTCACTTTCTGTGGTGGCGGTGACGTCGCTTAAGGTTGCTTTCGTGCCGTCGATGCTCAGTTTGCCATTTGCGGTGATAGCGCCAGCGATAGCGCTGTCTTCGATAAGGGTTGGGTCGAGCTCGAGCTTTGCCTCTCGAAGGAGGGCGCGAGCGTCAGATATATTGGCGTTAAAATCGCCGTCTAACGCCAAGGCCTCAGCATATCGTCCAGAGCCATTAAAGGTCGTTTCGAAATTCGGCCCAGCAAAACGGGCACGGGCATTCGTGATTGAAAAGGCGGTCTCGCTCTCAGCGTTAAGGTCAGTGGTCAACGTCGCCGTTTTGAGGGCCTCAAATCCGGGTACAGGTTCGGGAAGCAGGGGGGCTAGGGCTTGGGCATCGCTGATATCAACATCCAGGCGACCATTTAAAACAGGGGATCCGTCTATGACGCTCGCATCGCCGTCAAACTGGCCGTTGAGGGCTGGACCAGAGACCGTGATGCCCGCATCCATAAGGGCTATGCGTGTCTCTGAATAATCCAAAGTCCCGCTGAGGGCCGCAGTCTGAAGGGCGTCCAAGCCGTCAATTTCGGGCAGCCATTGGCCGAAAGCAGTCTGAAAGGCATTCATATCGGCGAGGTCGGCGTCGACATTACCCTGAAAGGCGATCGTTTCGCCTGCGGGGATGTTACCTTCGAGCGATAGTCTCGCCCCATCCGTTGAAAGGTCAGTAACGAGGTTTGCGCTTTGACCGGACAAGAAGGCCTCGGGGCTATCCATGCGAAGATCGATGGTGAGTGGGCGACCATCGACTTGCATGTCGCCCTCAACGCGCAAGGCCTCTGCAAGGCCAGGCAAGGATAGAAATGTGTTGATTTGATCGACTGTGAGGCTTTGCTCTGTGACTTGGTCAACAAAGCGAAGGGTCCCATTTTCAATCGTGAAGGCCTGAATATTCGGATCAATATCTGTGAATCGCCCGTCGCGACGGAAAGGTCCGTCAGTCGAGGTTTCTGTCGTCTCTCTATCGTCTGAAAAAGACCAATTTGTCTGTCCGTCAGCCCGTTTTTCGAGCGAAATGACAGGGCTTTTTAGCGTAAAGCGGCTGATCTCAACACGTCGAGACAGAAGCGGGAGAAGGCGAATGCGCGCCTCAAGGCTATCGAGCGAGGCAAAGTCCGCATCTGTAAAGTCAGGCGCGTTTGCAATGCGCACGCCGCCAGTCGTGGCCTTGATGACGGGGAAGGTCGATAGGCGCACATCCCCAGACAGCTGAACATCGCGCCCCAACTCGGCGGATAATTGTTCTTGTATGCGAGCTTTATACGTCTCTGAGGGGATAAGACTGGGTAGGACGAAGACCAGTCCCAAGAAAAGGATGACTAAAACACCTAATCCAAGCAGAAGTTTGCGCATTTTTGACCTCGATAGACGCTATTCGTCAAAGCCTGTTAGCCCACCTTTAGATGAACAGAAGCTGTCCGACCCTATCACAATTTAAACATAGAATTGCGATCAAAGTGCGACGCCTCTATACAAAAAATGGCGAGGATGAAAATTCAACGCCATATACGCTAAGGAGTTCCGATTATGCATAATGATGACCCATCTACGTCAAAGGCTTTGACGCATGATCCGGAGCAAATGTTTCGGCGTCAGTTCCTTAAATATGCTGGTGCCGCTGGTGTTGTGGCGGGAGCAGGCGCATTAGGCGCTTGTACAACAAACCCTGAAACGGGTCGGTCTCAATTTGTCGCTCTCGCGCCGAGTACAGAGGCCTTGTCACAAGCGGCCAACCAAAGCTGGCTAGATGTAAAGAGCCAAACGCCAACGACCCGCGATCCGCGCTATCTGGGTCGTCTTGAAAATATTGGTCGTCGTGTCGCGCAAGGGGCGGGACAATCAGATGCGGCCTGGGAATATGCAGTTTTTGATACTGATACCAAGAACGCCTTTGTGATGCCCGGAAATAAGGTTGGTTTCTATCGCGGCATTATGGATTTCTCTGATAACGATGATCAGATCGCGACCATTATTGGTCATGAGATGGGGCACATTACGGGCCGGCATGTTCGTGAGCGGTACAGCCAGATGATGCTCGGGCAAATCGCTGTCGCTGGCGGAACGATGCTGGCAGGTTCGCAGTTACAACGACGCTGTCGGCAAGCGACCAGCCAGCGTGAATATAATGACTGCATGCGCAGCGCTGGGCGGAACACGCAGTATCTGCAACTCGCTTTGGGTCTCGGATTTCAATACGGTTTTGTTTTACCTTATAGCCGGAAACATGAGTTTGAAGCGGATCAACTTGGCGCCAAATATATGGCGAGTGCTGGATATGACCCACGTCAGGCTGTTCGTCTTTGGGAGAAAATGGGGTCTGATGGCGGCGCGCGCCCACCAGAATTTATGTCAACCCACCCAGAGCCTGATCGTCGGGCTCAAGCTTTGTCCGATTATATCACAGCCCAGGAAAAACTCGGCAGTCGCGGTTATCAACGGCTCGATATTCCGTCTGACGCTTAATCCCGTCTGAAATCCCCGGCTGAAATCAAAGCGCAGTCTTTGACAGCAAAACTATTGAAGCGGGCGCGCCTCTGGGTTAGGGGCGCGCCTGATTTGGTTGGCCGCCTTAGCTCAGTTGGTTAGAGCGCTTGCTTGTGGCGCAAGAGGCCCATGGTTCGAATCCATGAGGCGGTACCATTTCCCATCCGACCAAACCTGAAAAACCCGCAATCGTGGTAAACACCTTTTAACCTTGTTTGCGGCATCACCCATTCCAGCAGATCTGGAGGGGTGGTGAGCCTAAGAGCAAAAATCGGTGATGCACTGATCGTCAAAGCGTTGCGGGGCGAAACCGTCTCTGACCGGGCGCTGGCGACGCAGGCCATCGGCCGGACCGTCCGCCAATTCGAACTCTCAGACGATGACCGCCTTTTTGCGGGACGCCTCTTTGATCATTTGTCCCGGGATACGTGCGAAGAAGTCCGGCGGGCGCTTTCCGTCACCTTGAAATCCAGCCCAAACCTCCCTCGGGCGGTGGCGCAGCGTTTGATTCAAGATATTGATTCGATTGCGCTTCCGATCTTGGCCAGTTCGCCGGTCGTTACCGATGATGATTTAATCGCCGTATTAAGGTCGAGGGCAGCTCTGCGGATACGCGCGATTGCGTCCCGTGGCTCTATCTCTGAGCGTTTATCCGGCGCGGTGATTAGCTTTGGCGATGGCCCTGCTGTGGCCGCACTCGCAGCCAATGATGGCGCCTTAATCAGCGAAGCCGATGCAGGCCGATTGGTACGGCTGGCAAAAGAAGATGATCTGATTCGTGAGGCCGCTCTGACACGGCAAGACATGCCGCAAGCCTTAGCGGCGGACCTTATTGATCGTCATGTGGACGACGTTGAAGTGCGCTTATCGGACCGAACGCCGAATGCGCCGCTTCTGTCAGCGGACACGCGCAGCCGCGCCCATGCAGCTTGGTCGGCACAGGATTGGAATGCCGGTGCCCTAAGCGCCTATGTGGACGCTCTGCATGAAAAAGGACGCTTGACTGAGGACGTGATCGCGCGCGCAGCAGGTCAGGGGGATTGGCGGTTTGTGCAGTTGGCGCTCGCTACACTCGCGGGGATTTCACCTGCGAAGGTCGGTTTGATGGCCTTTGATTCGAAGCCATATGGTTTGCGCGCCCTCACAAAACGGGCGGGCCTCTCTGAGGCGGCGAGGGTTCTCTTGGTTGTGAGCGCGGCGGCCTTTCGCGATATGGAACGCAGCCAAACCCCGGTCACGCGACGGTCTTTCCAGCAACGCATGGTCGAGCGGATCGCAACCCATCCTGACGCGCGGATATATGAAACGACTTGGCTAGACTGGCTCGACGACGCGCTCAGCCTGAAAGTGGCTTAGACGGCAAACTGTTCTTGCAAGATTTTCTCTTCGAGGCCGTGGTCTGCGTCGAATAAAAGCGTCAGTTTCGTTTTGCGGTCCAGTGAGACATCAACTGATGTTACCATTCGAAATTCGGAATTATCCGCTGAAACGGAAACGGGACGACGCTGCGGTTCCAGCACTTCAAAGCGGACATGCGCTGTATTTGGCAAAAGCGCCCCGCGCCATCGACGTGGTCTAAAGGCACTAATCGGCGTCAGGGCCAGGACGTCGGCCATGAGCGGAATAACAGGCCCGTGTGCCGAGAGATTGTAGGCCGTTGACCCTGCAGGTGTGGCGACAAGAATGCCGTCCGCCATCAGCCTATCCAGACGTTCTTTGCCGTCCACTAGAACACGAATATGCGCGGCTTGCTGCGTTTGGCGATAAAGTGAGACCTCGTTAAACGCCATTTCTTCGAATGTCCCCCCAATGCCTTCCGCATGCATTTTTAAAGGGGAGACGGTGGCGCGCTTTGCGGCCTCAATTTTGGTGAGCAGCGCGTCAGGCTCCAAACTATTCATCAAAAACCCGACCGTGCCACGATTGACGCCATAAACGGGTAAGCCGCGACGGATCAGCGACATATAGCGGCGCAGAGTTTGGAGCATGAAGCCGTCGCCCCCCACGGGCACGATAACATCGGCGTCGCCCGCATCGACATTCCCATATCGTGCGGCCAAGGACTGCATCAGCGACTTAGCGCTTGGTTTCTCACTGGCGGTGAAGGCGATCTTCATCCTGCTTTTATATCGGCGGATTTCGGTTAGGGCGAGGAGAAACCGCTAAACTTTAATCGGCCTTGACCCTCACGCTGTGGCGGGAAAGAATGCCTTATGAGGTGGTTGGGGCGAATAATTATAGCAGCAGGCATTCTTAGCCTAGCAAAACCTGCTTTCGCATCGGCCTGGAACCCCGCTCAGTGGGAAGGCGAGCTGATCAACGGATTCGTTGAAACTACCGCCAAAGAGTCCATAGATGAGTTTGGTCGAACAATTTCGCTCGATGTCTATCGTAAACGCACCTCCCAGAACTACGGGATTGCCGGTCTGACAGATAAGATCGCTCTCATCGGGGCGTTTGACTGGCAAGATGCTCAGATTGTGGGGCCGGGATTGGATGTCGCCTTTTCAGAAGCGTCGAAAATCGAACTTGGCTTGCAATATCAACTCCACCGGGTTGAAAACCGGGCGATCGCTGTGTCCGTTAGCTATCTAGACGGAATAGATCTGCCCGTGGCGCTTTTAACCCTAGAGGGACGAAATCCCCGCATTGAAATGCGTGGGCTCTGGGGGGAGAGCTTTAAGGCTTTCGACCGGAACGCTTTTGCTGAATTGCAAGTTGCGGGTCGTGTGGAAACGGAGGGGCGATATGCGTCAACGCGATTGCAGCTCAGTGTTGGGATTGATCCGTTTAGGAAAGCGAAAGTCATTACAAAGCTGCGCTATGCGGGTCTTGAAGATGGCGAGTTTGAACGGCTGCAGATTGCCGGGCAGGAGCGTTGGGAGGTCGAAGCGAGCGCCGTTTACAACGTCTTTCGAAACGCTTTTTTAGAAGTCGGTTATGTCGGGACAATATCGGCGGAAAACGCCGTTAAAGAGCGAGGGTTTAAAGTCGGCATGTGGACCAAGTTTTAATCCGCGCCGCCACTTTCTGTTTTCAGCCAAAGTAAGAGCGCCTCGCGGTCCTCAGTCTTGCGGATACCGACATAGCTCATCCGGTTGCCGGGCATAAATTCGCGCGGATTTTCAATATAGGCGGACATGGTCTCATCCGTCCAAACAACCTCAGAGGCTGTCATGGCCTTACTATAATTAAAGCCCTCCTGAGAGCCGGCCGTCATCCCGTAAATACCATACAGATTGGGGCCGACCTTGTGCCGCGCACCTTCTTCAACATTGTGGCAGGCCCGGCAGCGTTTCCACATAATAGCGCCGCGTTCCATGGGGGTCATGGCGGCTGCACTTGATGAGGCGGGCATTTCAGAATGACTGCTGGAAGTCGTTTCTCCGCCACTACAGGCAGCGAGAGCAAAACCAGCAAAAACTATCAGAGCGGGGTAGCGCATAGCGGCGTCCTTTACGCAAATGCCTTAGCGGTTCAAGGTCTGCAAAGTCGCATGGTCATGCGTTGATTTTTCCGTAAGAAGTCGCGACATAGGCGTGGCATAACGCGCCAGACCATTGATTACTTGATCTAATACGGATTTGCCATGAGCTTCACCCCGCCCGTCAATTCTATTGGCTTTTTGTTGCGTCACAGCACGGACTTGGCGCGTATCCACGCAACAGGTCAGTTTGAAGAGCCCAGTGAGGATCTGATTGGCGCAATTCTGACAGGCGCGAGCGAGTTTGCCCGTGACGTCTGGGCGCCTACGAACTGGGACGGTGATCAAAGCCCAGCCCAGTTGGACGGCGAGGATGTCAAAAGCTCCCCGGGGTTCAAAGACGCTTATGAAGCGTTTGTCGAAGGCGGCTGGCAAACAGTGGCTCTTCCTCAAGCCATTGGTGGCATGGGCTTGCCCAGTGTTGTCAGTGTCGGCGTAAATGAAATGCTCTACGCCGCCAATATGGCGCTCGGTCTGTGCCCGATGCTCACAAGTTCCGCTGTGAAAGCCATTGAAGCCCACGCGTCCGAAACTCTGCAGGAAAAATACCTGCCCAAAATGATCGCAGGCGAGTGGTCAGGTGCCATGTGCCTAACAGAACCACAGGCAGGATCTGATCTCGGCCCGGTGCGGACGAAGGCCGAGGACAATGGCGACGGTACCTATGCGATCACAGGCCAGAAGATCTACATCACGTGGGGCGATCATGATTGTGCGGATAATATCATCCATCTCGTCCTGGCTCGCTTGCCCGATAGCCCAGGCGGATCGCGCGGCATTTCGCTTTTCCTCTGCCCGAAATATCATGTGAATGACGATGGCACTCTAGGTGACCGGAATGCTTTCAAGCCGATCGGTTTGGAACATAAGCTCGGTATTCACGGCAGCCCGACCTGCGTTATGGAGTTCAATGGCGCCACAGGCTATTTGGTTGGAGAGATCAACCGCGGTCTGGCGTGCATGTTCACGATGATGAATGAAGCGCGCCTCTTTGTGGGTGTGCAAGGCATTGCGATTGGCGAACGGGCCTATCAAGCGGCGCTCGGCTATGCCCATGACCGGGTTCAAGGCACACCGCCAGGGCAAGAACCAGGCGCGCCTATCGTTGATCATCCGGATGTGCGGCGCATGCTGATCGATATGAAAGCCAAGCTTATGGCCGCTCGGACCATTGCTTTTGCGAACGCGGAAGCGGCGGATCTGGGGGACCATGGTCGGGAAGGGCTGTTGACGCCGATCACGAAGTCTTATGGCTCTGACCTAGGTGTGGAAGTGTCCAGCATCGCCGTCCAAGTCCATGGCGGTATGGGCTTTGTCGAAGAGACTGGTGCAGCCCAGCATTATCGCGACTCGCGTATTGCGCCGATCTATGAAGGCACAAACGGTATTCAAGCGATTGATTTGATTGGTCGTAAACTCAAACGCGATGGCGGTGAGGAAATGCGTCGCTTGATTGCCGATCTGCGTGAAGCGGCCGCGCATGTCAAAGCGGTCTCTGGTCAAAATGACATTGACCTCTCTGTCTGCGTTCGCGCGATGGAGCAGGGGCTAGAGACGCTGTCCACGGCGACAGACATCGTCCTGAATGCGACAGAAATGGACGCTTTAGGCGTGGCGTCCACCTATCTGAGCTTAGCCGCGCATGTGATCGGCGGTAGCCTGCTGGCTCGCGCTGTCGCGAACGGCGTTGCAGCTGGTGACGAACATGCGGCGAATATGGCTACGCTCGCCCGCTATCATGCGCTGCGCGTGATGCCTGCTGCGGGGGGAATGTTGGATGCAATCCGCGCAGGGGCGGACCCTGTTTTCGCTTTCCCGCGGGCGCAATTGGCGGACGTTTAATTGTCTGCGCGTCCTCAAAACAAGCCGCACTCACGCCCGATCAAGCGGGCGCGACGGATTACGGCCCCGCAAATTCTGGAACGTAAAGGCCAAGAGCCGGTCGTCTGCCTCACAGCTTATGACGCGCCAACCGCGGAGATCATTGATCCACATGTCGACTTGATTCTCGTCGGTGATTCGCTGGGTATGGTGGTGCATGGCCTGCCCAGCACGGTTGGTGTCACGCTCGACATGATGATCCTGCACGGCAAAGCCGTCATGCGGGGGTCGAAAACGGCTATGGTCGTCGTCGATTTACCCTTTGGCTCTTACGAAGCTTCGAAAGAACAGGCTTTTGCCGCCGCGTCTCGCGTTATGATGGAAACAGGCTGTCAGGCGATCAAGATTGAAAGCGGCGCCTATGCCGCTGAGACAATCCGCTTTCTGGTTGATCGGGGTATTCCGGTGATGAGCCATGTGGGATTGCGGCCTCAAAGTCTGAATGTTTTGGGAGGATTCCGGGCGAGGGGGCGTCGGGCCTCTGTCCGAAAGCAAATCGTTGAAAACGCTATTGAAGCCGCAAAAGCAGGCAGTTTCGCAGTCGTTGTTGAAGGGGTTTCCGCCGAAATCGCTGAGGAAGTGACTGAAGCCGTGAGCATCCCGACCATCGGGATTGGGGCTTCGGCGGGTTGTGACGGGCAGATTCTGGTCACGCCTGACATGTTGGGTGTGTTTGATCGCGTGCCGAAGTTTGTTCGTAAATTTGGACAGCAACGCGCCGCAACGGAAGAGGCCGTCAAAGCCTATGCTGAAGCGGTCAAGGACCGGAGCTTTCCCGGCGAGGATAATCTTTACGTCTTCAAATGAGGCTTTGAGGGGCGTTGTCCGGCTGCCTATCTGACTGAATAGTCATGCCGATTGCGGTTGCAGGTCGCGAACCCCGCCGATAGAGCGGTGAAGACTTTTCTTGCCTGTGGCGTGGCCAAAACGGCGTAATTTACCGGGACGAACATGGTCGATTTCATCTCCGAAGTCGAAGAGGAACTCCGCAAGGACGATTATAATAAGTTCCTCCGACAGTACGGTCCTCTCATTTTGGGTTTGCTGATCGGCGTCGTCTTGGTCGTCGCCTTCCTCGAATGGCGATCTTACAGCCAAGAGCGGACGGCTCGCGCCGCCGCCGCAAGCTACCTTGCCGCCGACGATGCCTTGAATGAGGGGCGCGTAGACGCCGCTTCACAAGCCTTCCTCGAACTCGCGGACGTCGCGCCAGATGGTTATGCGGGTCTGTCGCTGATGCGGGCGGCTGTCATCGCGGGTGAGCAGGGCAATTCTGCTGAAGCCGTTCGGTTATATGATCTGGCGGCGACACGATTAGAACTGGATCGCCATACGGATCTCGCGCGTTTGAAAGCGGCCTACATTCTGGCGAATGAAGGACGGTGGGCTGATGTGCGCGGACGCGCTCAAGCACTAGCATCTGAAGGCGCGCCTTATGAGTTTCTGGCTCGGGAACTGATTGCGAGTGCCGCCGTCAATAGCGGAGATATGGCGACGGCCCAGAAAGAGTTTCGCTACCTCAACACGATCCCGGGTGTTCCGGAAACGGTTGCGCGACGGGCGGAACAAGCGCTCGTTTTGATCAATATGCAAAGCCCGGCTGCTGCTGGAGCGGATGCAGAGATCGCCTTGCCAGCCCCTGATGATATGACAGACCTGCCCGCGCCGGATGTCCCTGCGATGGATGAGACAGCCGAGACAGACACGGCCCAAGGGGACACGGCCCAAGGAGATACGGAATAATGCGCCTTTCCCCTTTCGTCAGCCTGTTAGCGGCGGGCCTTATCTTGACGGGCTGCCAGACTTTGGACTCGATCAATCCGTTCTCAGGTGACGGCGATAGCAATCAAGGTGATTTGCCTGATGAGAGCCGTCGGATTTCCATCTTGGAATTGTCTGATACGCTGAGCGTCACAGCGGCGGCTGCGCCAGGATCGATCGTCTTGCCACCCGTTTATGTGAATACGGATTGGCCGCAGCCAGGCGGAAACATCTCGAATGTCGTCCAGCATACGGGCGCGACAGGATCCCTTGCTAAGGCGTGGGACCGCAATGTTGGGGACGGGTCTAACCGCAAAGGGTTTGTCACCGCCTCTCCTATTATTGCCAATGGCGTCATCTATATCTTTGATGCCGACAATACGGTCCGCGCCGTGTCAGAAGCTGATGGATCGCGCCTTTGGGATTTCAAAATCGAGAAAGCGATTGGGGAAGCTACGCGTACACAAGGCTTGTCGATCATTGACCGTGTCCGAGACCCTGTGTCTGTTTTAGATGGCTCAGGGCGCGATAAAGACTCCGTGGGTGGTGGTGTCGCTGTAGACAATAACGTCGTTTACGCGACCTCAGGCTTGGGCATGCTGGTCGCGTTGGACGCACAAACTGGCGAGCTTCTCTGGCAACGCTCCACACGAACGCCCATGCATTCCGCCCCGACTGTGAGTGACGGACGTCTGTTCGCGATAACCGATGATAATGAAATCATGGCCTTTGATATTAATGATCAAGGCACCATGCTCTGGTCCTATCAGGGTATTGTCGAAACGGCCCGGATGTTGACCGCGCCCGTGCCGGCCGTCGTTGGTGATACTGTGATCGCGCCATTTTCCTCTGGAGAAATTGTGGCCCTACGCGCGCAAAATGGCGGTGTGCTGTGGCAGGATGCGCTCTCATCCACGGCCCGCCTGACGCCGCTCGCGACATTGAACGACATTGGGTTTGGGCCCGTCATCGCCGACGGGTTTGTGATTGCGTCTGCGCAAAGCGGCGTCATGACAGCGTTTGACCTTCGGACCGGACAAAGGATCTGGTCGCAACCGGCAGGGTCCATCGGCATGCCTTGGATCGCGGGCGATACGGTCTTCACAGCCACGACAGATGGTAAGGTCGCCGCCTTATCGAAACTGGACGGCACAGTGCAATGGATCCAGCAGCTCGAAACGTTTGAGAAGCCGGATAAACGTAAAGACCGCGTCGTCTGGGCGGGTCCTGTTCTGGCGGGTGAACGCCTTTTAGTTGCTTCATCAAACAATCAGCTGGTTGTAGTCAATCCTTACGATGGATCGATCATTGAAACGCGCAAAACTGGCGGGAATGTTATGGTCCCGCCTGTCATCGCCAATCAGACGGTTTACCTTCTGACTGATGATGCGATGCTGATCGCACTGCGGTGAGTGATATATCAGATCTTGATGCTTCTGAAACAGAGGCGGAGCGACCCTTGAGGGCGCCGCGCATCGCCATTGTGGGGCGTCCAAATGTTGGAAAATCCACGCTTTTTAATCGGATAGCGGGCAAGAAGCTTGCAATCGTCGATGACACGCCTGGCGTGACGCGGGATGTGCGGGAAGCGAAATCCCGTCTGCGCGGTCACGATATGGTCCTGATGGACACGGCTGGCTTTGAAAATGCTCGCGGTGACAAGCTCGAAGCGCGGATGCGGACCCGAACAGAAGCGGCGGTTCTCGACGCCGATATCGTTCTCTTTGTGTTTGACGCGCGGGAAGGGGTAACGCCACTGGATAGGATCTTCGCTGATTTCGTCCGTAAATCAGGGAAACCAACCGTTCTGGTGGCGAATAAGGTCGAAAGCCGGGCGGCAGATTCGGGTATTACAGAAGGCTATCAGCTCGGTATGGGCGATCCGATTGAGGTCTCAGCGGAGCATAATATCGGCATGGCCGACCTCGATGATGCTGTGGAAATGGCTCTCCGTGGTGTTGATCTTACAGAGACTGTCGAGGAGGTCGCCGATGAGGCCCCGGTCCGGATCGCGATTGTCGGACGGCCCAATGCTGGCAAGTCTACGCTGGTTAATACGCTGGTTGGCGAAGACCGACTACTGACAGGCCCGGAAGCGGGCGTTACCCGGGACAGCATTACAATTGATCATAATTGGGCTGGGCGTCGCGTTCAATTTCACGATACGGCGGGTCTGCGCAAGAAGGCGAAAGTTCAAGAAAAGCTAGAGCAGCTCTCCGTTTCAGATACAATCCGGGCCTTGCGTTTTGCCCAAGTCGTCGTCCTTCTGATGGATGCCACGTCCCCCTTTGATAAGCAGGATTTACAGCTCGCCTCCCTCGTTGAACGGGAAGGGCGGGCCATGGTGATTGGCGTGACCAAATGGGATCTGGTCGAGGACAAAAGTGAGATGGCCAAGAGCCTGCGCGAGACCGCCGCGCGCCTTCTACCACAATTTGGCGGCGTCCCTGTTGTGATGTTTTCCGGTCTAACGGGTAAAAGTGTTGATCGCCTGCTGCCCGCGATTGAGCGCGTCCACAATGATTGGTCGGCACGGTTGAAAACCTCGGAGTTGAACGATTGGCTGTCTGAGAAAGTCAGCCGCCATCCGCCGCCAGCGGTTTCCGGGCGTCGCATCAAACCTAAATATATCAGTCAAACGAAGACCCGACCGCCGACCTTTGTGATGAAGTGCTCGCGCGCGGATAAGTTGCCTGAAAGCTATAAGCGCTATCTTATCAATGGCCTCCGCGAAGATTTCGACCTGCCCGCCATTCCTATCCGCTTTATCGTGAAAGCGGATGAGAACCCCTTCGATACGGAGCAGCGCAAGCCCGGCTTTGAACGCCGCATCCGGGTCAAAAAGGGCCGCGAAGGAACGGGCCGCGTCAAAAAAGGCCGTGGACGAGACGCCCGAGCGGACAAGGAACGCTAGCTTTATTGTAAAATAAACTAGACATGTAAAGAATACTATACTATGTAATGTTTAATTTACATAGGAGCTTCACATGTCCTCATCTTTTCTGAGACTGCCCTCTTCTCGTCCTGAGCAAATTGCGCGCAGCACGTTTATTGCCTCAAGCGCCATGTTCGGCCTTCTACTACTTGCTGGGCCATCTCGGTTCGGGGTTGGCAATGTCATTGGCCTTATTGTCGGCTTTGTGATTGCTTTCTTGGTCATTTTTCTTGCCCAGCTTGCAATGAGCCGATCCGAACGCAATTCCATATTGATTGATGAGCGCGATGCGATCATTGAAGCACGGGCCCAAAAGGCAGGCTTTGTCGCTTTACTCTTACCGCTCATACTCTGGCTGACTGAGGCAGGGCGGGCTTCATTGGGCGCGGATCCACTTCTATTTGACTATACAAACCCATCGCATTGCTTGTTTGTGGGCGTGGGCGGATTGATCGTTGCGGAATGGGTCAAGAGCCTAGCTATGCTCTGGTTCTATGGGCGTGGCGCTGTCTAATGGGGGGGAAGCGGTCATCTATAACCAATTCGGTGCGTGAGCGCCGTAAAGATGCCGGCTTGTCACAACAAGCTTTGGGTAATGCAGTTGGCGTTACCCGTCAGACAATCATTGCCATGGAAGGTGGCCGCTACGCGCCCTCGCTCGAACTCGCCTTTCGCCTGTCTCATGTCTTGGGCACGCCGATAGAAGAGTTGTTTCAATTTAACGGCGAATGGGAGTAGGCGTTAAAAAAACGGGAGAAACCATGACAGTATTCAACGCCTATGCCGTCACTGAGGCAGGTGCCAAGCTCGAGCCTTTTTCTTATGATCCCGGCCCGATAGCCGCCGATGAAGTGGAAATCAAAATCTCAGCCTGCGGCCTGTGTCATTCTGATCTGTCCATGATCAATAATGATTGGCGGGCCAGTCGCTACCCCCTCGTGCCGGGTCACGAAATCATTGGTGAAGTCGTTGCGGTTGGTGACGCGGTGACAACCTTAGAGCCCGGAGCGAACGTCGGTGTCGGTTGGACGTCGCATAGCTGCCTGCGTTGTTCCCCGTGCCTGAAGGGCACACATCAGCGCTGCGAAACGGGAACATCGACAATTGCGGGCCGTGGGGGATTTGCGGACCGTATTCGGGTTCAGGATATCTGGGCGGTTCCGCTTCCAGACGGAATTGATCTGACAAGCGCGGGGCCTTTATTCTGCGGTGGCATAACCGTCTTCGCGCCCTTTATTGATTTCGACTTAAAACCGACAGATCGGGTAGGCGTGATCGGCATTGGCGGCTTGGGTCACCTCGCGCTGCAATTTGCCAATGCCTGGGGATGTGAGGTCACGGCCTTCACATCATCAATGGATAAAGCGGATGAGCTGCGCGAACTTGGCGCGCACCGCGTTGTGAATAGCCGGGATAAGGACGCATTAAAAGCGGAACGTGGACACTTTGATTTTATCCTCAGCACAGTGAATGTCAGCTTGAATTGGCCCCTTTTCCTGCGCGCGCTTCGCCCGGAAGGGAAACTCATCACGGTTGGGGTTGTGCCAGAGCCGATGGGTATTCCCGCTAATCAGGTCATTGGCGGGCAAAAGATTGTCTCCGGCTCAGATACAGGACCGCCTGATATGGTCGCGACAATGCTGGAATTTTGCGCTCGGCACGATATTCGACCGCAAGTCGAAACCTTCCCAATGTCAGACTGTAATGCTGCGATTGAGCGGCTTGAGTCTGGCAAGGCGCGTTACCGGATTGTCTTAGAAAATTAGCGTGTCGCCGCCCAATCACGATAGCTGATAAGCGCGCCGTGCTGATCAAAGCTATCGCTTAACATCTCAACAATGAGGGGCGCTAAGTCAGCGGGTTTAGGAAGGCTGCCCTTGTCCTCACCGGGAAATGCTTTTGCGCGCATTTGGGTGTCCGTTCCGCCGGGGTTTAAAAGGCCAACGCGAATATTCGTAACGTCGCCAATTTCGTCGGCCCAGCAAAGTGCGAAGTTTTCTAGGCCCGCTTTTGAAGCTGCGTAAGCGCCCCAATAAGCGCGGGGAGATCGCGCGACTGAGGAGGTTACAAAGACGGCGCGGCCTGCATCACTTTTCCGGAGCAGCGGATCAAAGGCGCGGATCATGCGGTAAGGGGCTGTGAAGTTTACATCCATCACCGCCATCCAGTCTTTGGGCGTGACATGATTAGCAGGCGTGATGTCGCCCAGAAGTCCGGCATTGACGAACATGCCATCGAGCCGACCATATCGCGAGAGGAGCGCTTCCGCGAGGCGATCAATCTGATCAAAATCTCGCAGATCCATCGGGACGAGCGTGCAGGCTCCACCCGCAGCGCGGATTTCATCGTCAAGCGCTTCAAGGCCGCCTTGGGTCCGAGCCGTTGCGACAACATGGTGACCCGCAGCCGCTAAGGCTTTCGCGGCGCTATAGCCGATGCCCCGGGACGCCCCGGTGACAAGCGTAATCCGTTGATCTGTCATGAGGATTTAGGCGACTTCGACGAGGAATGAGAGCTGCTTAGCACCGCCATGGGCTTCGCGGTCGCGGTCGATCAACGGCGTGGGGTAGCAGCCCGTGAAACAATGATCCGTATATTGTGGGGCTTCGCCTTCGCGATATTCTTCGCCCATCGCCCAATAAAGGCCTTCAATAGACAAGAAACCGAGGCTTTCCACTTCCAACATGGAGCGCATTTCTTCCAAAGAATAATTGGCGGCGATCAGTTTTTCTTTGGTTGGCATGTCGATGCCGTAATGGTCCGGGAATTTAATGGGCGGGGAGGCGGAACGGAAATGAACTTCCTTCGCGCCTGCGGCTTTGATCATACGGACAATCTTTGTCGAGGTCGTGCCGCGGACAATGGAATCGTCCACCAAGAGGACACGCTTACCTTCGATCATCGCGCGATTGGCGGAATGTTTGAGGCGCACACCCATATCCCGCATGCCTTGGGTGGGTTGGATAAAGGTCCGGCCCACATAATGGTTTCGAATGATGCCAAGCTCAAACGGGACACCGAGTTCCTGCGCAAAGCCCAGAGCAGCCGGCACGCCACTGTCCGGCACAGGGATGATCACATCGACGTCGGCTGGTGTTTCTTGTGCCAGCCGCTGGCCCATGCGTTTGCGCACATTATAGACGCTTTTGCCGTCCACAACGCTGTCGGGTCGGGCGAAATAGACGAATTCGAAAATACAGGGGCGCTTTTCGGCATTTGGAAAGGCGGTGAAAGAGCGAATCCCGTCTTCATTGATGATCACGACTTCGCCCGGGTCGACTTCCCGGATAAACTCCGCGCCGATCATATCGAGCGCGCAGGTCTCTGAGGCCAGTACGTAATGATCATTCATCCGCCCAATGAGGAGCGGACGGATCCCGAAGCGGTCACGCGCGCCGATCAGGCAATCATTCGTCATGCCAACAAAAGCAAAGCCGCCATCAATCTGGCGCATGGCGGTTACAAACCGATCGGCAAAAGTCTTGCCGCGCGCGCGTGCGATGAGGTGAATGACGACTTCCGTGTCAGACGTGCTTTGGAAGAGGGCGCCTTTTTCGACGAGGGCTTCTTTAATCGTGTAGGCGTTGGTGATGTGCCCATTATGGGCGAGGGCGAAACCGCCACTATGAAGTTCGGAATAAAGGGGCTGCACATTGCGCAGGATCGTGCCGCCTGATGTGGAGTACCGCACATGACCCATGGCGATATGGCCGGGCAGGCGCTCCGCCGGATCGTCGCCTGTGAAATTATCTCCAACAAGGCCAAGGTGGCGTTCCGTATGGAACATCTTGCCATCCGATGTCGCGATGCCGCAGGCTTCTTGTCCGCGGTGCTGCAAGGCGTGTAGCCCGAGCGCGGCGAAGCTGGCCGCATTGTCTGCGCCGAATATGCCGAAAACCCCACACTCCTCGCGAATTTTGTCCTCATTGGGGTCAAAGTCGCAACTCGGATTAATTGGAGCTTGAGTGTCGGTCATGGCTTGGTCCGTCACAATTTAAGGGCTTTCAGATTGAAGGCCGTCTGTCAGAATGTCGAGGTCGCCGTCTTTAATGCGCTCCGCATATGAGCGCATATCCGCAAATGGCAAGGCCCGGATCGCATTCCCAATCCGGTCAAGCAGGGGGAAGAAGGTTGAATTCTGAAGCATTGCCGGAAGTTCTACAGGCTCGGCTTCCATTTGTTCACGCATAGATCGTGGCAGCATATCAAGCGTTTGCTGGCGAACCTCGCCGCGTTCGACAAGTTCGCGGAAGTCTTGGGCCTCTTGGTTCGCGCGATACTTCGCGGTCATGACCATGACAACCAAAGCTGCAATGATCAGGCCGCGGGCAACGCCAAACCCGGCACCAAAAAGACGGTCAAGAAAGCCCGGACCGTCGCCGTCGACCGTTTTCCGGAGCTTCTTAAGCATGAAGGCGGCGATACCATAGCTGATCGTGAAGACGCCGAAAATAAGGATGCCATCAGCGAGTTCAGACGGGCTGATCATATCCCTCAGACCGTATCGAAACTGTCCGTAGGCTATGAGCGTGACAATAACGGCAATGGCGAGCGACAGGATGGAGATAATTTCCCGCAAGAAACCGCGTCCAAAAGCAAACAGGGCGGAGACGATGAGAAGGACCAGAACCGCCGTATCGAACCCGTTGAATGTATATGGCCCGATAGTGATAGCAGCGATCAATTGCGGACCCATATTTATCCCAACGTTAGGCGGCCCAGCTTTCAGAGGCATCAGGACCCGATTCTACGGACGCCTCTACACGGCGAACGAGGTCTCGCAAAGACCGGATTGGAATGATGGGCAGCGCTTGGTTGTCATTACGCTCTTGCCCATTGGCATCCGTTCGTTTCGGCAGAGGGGCGGCAATCGCCCGCTCGAAGCCTAGCTTTGCCGCTTCTTTTAGGCGCGCTTCAGCCCGGCTGACAGGCCGGACATCGCCGGAGAGGGACAATTCCCCAAACACGACCAGATCAGAGGGTAAGGCGACATCGAATGCGCTAGAGGTAATCGCGGCAGCAACCGCCAGATCTGCAGCGGGTTCATTGATCCGTAGCCCGCCCGCTACATTCAGATAGACGTCCTTACCCGCAAAGCTGACACCGCAGCGCGCTTCTAGAACGGCAAGGACCATAGCCAGCCGACCACTATCCCAGCCCACCACAGCGCGGCGCGGCGTGCCAAAGGCAGCTGGCGCCACCAGCGCTTGGATTTCAGTGAGGACAGGGCGAGAGCCTTCTAGTCCCGCAAAGACGGCAGACCCTTCGGAAACATCTGAACGCCCATCCAAGAAGAGCGCGGACGGGTTCAAAACCTCACGCAAGCCGCTATCGCACATTTCAAAAACGCCGATTTCATCTGTCGGGCCGAAACGGTTTTTATGCGCACGCAGAATACGGAACTGATGCGCGCGCTCACCTTCAAAATAGAGGACGGCATCGACCATATGTTCAACGACACGGGGGCCTGCGATCTGCCCGTCTTTGGTGACGTGACCGACAAGGATCATCGTCGCGCCGGATTTTTTGGCAAAACGCGTGAGTTCTTGTGCACATTGACGGACTTGCGCGACGGTGCCTGGCGCGGCGCCGAGTTGATCGGTCCAGAGCGTTTGGATGGAATCGATCACGACTACATCAGGCTTGTCGGCCATCAGCCCGTCGAGGATTGGGCCGAGTGAGGTCTCAGACGCTAAGTTCACGGGCTGACCCGCTACGCCCAACCGTTTGGCACGCCGTTGTACCTGACCCGTGCTTTCCTCGCCGCTAATATAGGCAACCCGCTTGCCTTGCCGGGCGAGAGCACCGACGGTTTGCAGTAGAAGCGTCGACTTCCCGATCCCGGGGTCGCCTCCGACCAAAAGCGCAGACCCTGGCACGAGACCGCCACCTGTCACGCGGTCCAGCTCTCCAATGCCGGTGACAAGGCGGGGGACATCCCGCGCTTCACCGCCCAGGTCCACAAACTCCATAGAGCGGCCTTTTTTGCGTCGCTTATGAGCGGGCGCAGCCCCTTGCGCTTGGGCTTCTTCAACGAGCGTATTCCATTCACCGCACGCGTCGCAGCGACCGGCCCAGCGGCCATGGACCGATCCGCAGCTTTGGCAAACAAAGATAGACTTGGGCTTTGGCATGATGACGCTATGCCGTGAAACGCCATGGAACGCAACAAAAGTTCTATATTTGTTCTCTTATTGTTTCTGCCGCCTTGAAACGCTCATCATGAGCGGGTTTTCAGGTCGGACAGTCACTCGCGCGAGCGGCCAAGGATGATCGCCTTTGAGGTCAAAGCGGTAGGAACGACAGATAAGCGCGATTAGAACCGTCGCTTCAAGCTGCGCAAACCGCGCCCCAATACAGACATGCGGACCAAGCCCGAAGGGCAGATATTGAAAGCGTTCAATCTCATTGCGAACATCGGGCAGGAAGCGTTCTGGAACGAAGGCGTCCGGCTGTTCCCAAAGCTGACGATGGCGATGGAGTAACCAAAGGCTACCAAAGACGATCGCATCTTTTGGAAGGTCATGCTCACCAATCCGCATCGCTGTTTTCGTTTGCCGCGATAAAAATGGCGCCGGCGGATAAAGCCGCATTGTCTCTTCAAAACAGGCATAGGTGAAGGGCAGGGCAGCTTGCCAGTCTGTGGGTGGCAGCGATGTGTCCAGTGCATCGGCTTCGGCCTCTACCCGGTCTCGTGCCCGTGTGTCTTGTGACAGCAGATAGAAGAAAAAGCTCAAAGCCCGGCTGGTCGTTTCGTGGCCGGCTGCGATGAAGGTGATCATCTGATCTTCGATCTGTGTGTCCGTAAACGGCGTCTCGTCTCCACCCTTTGTCGTCAGGATCAGGGTAAGAAGGTCGTCAGGCACGGACTCGCCGCGCGCCATACGGTCCCGCCGGGATTGCGCCAGGGTGCTGACAGAGCGGCGCATACTTTTCACGACGCCAAGCTTACCGATCCGCGTGGGGCGCGGCACCCATTGGGGCAAGGGCAGAAAGTCGAGCGGGTCGGGCTTGCCCATCGTGTTCAGAAAACGGTCAATATCGCGCAAATTCGCTGTCCGCCCGCCGTCAAGCTCGCCAGAGAACATCACGTCGCTGAGAACCTGATAGGTCAAATCAACCATGGCGGCATCGATAGCGACGCTGTCATTGGCAAAAAGACGATCGAGGTGCGGTCCAGCGGAGTGTCGGATCCCGTCGGCATAGCCCGTGACATGGCGCGGCGTGAAAAGCGGGGCCAGAGCGCGACGATCCTGCCGCCAGCGTTCGCCTTCCGCCGTCAGTAAGCCTTCGCGCAACGCCGGTTTCAAGATCGCATTGCGGAGCGAGGAATGCTTGAGCTGATCGGCTTTCTCAACAAACGCCTCGCGGAACGTATCCGGGTGCGTGGGCGTGAAGAAGACTGTCCCCATGCCTTTCGCGGCATCGTCAAATTCATTGATCGCTTTTTCCGTCAGGCCGTGCAGCGGGTTCGCACTCGCCGCGCGCATATAGCGGATCCAATCGACCTTATCCCAGTCGCTGACAGACTTTTCGATAGGCTTGGGCGCTGGCGGCACAAACCGTCCCTCCTCCCATCGCGCGGCGGGACGGAAGGTATAGTCGTGGCGGTGGGTGGTCATTCGGATTTCTGCCCGAAGCTCTCACCGATTGGCATTTCAGTGGGTAGAGGCGTCTTGCGACGCTTTCGCCTACCGGGGCCTTTGAAGCGCGCTTGGTAGGCGCGTCTTTGTTTGGTGATTTCATAGAGGACGATCCCAGAAGACGTTCCCAAATTGAAGCTCTCAATGATTCCAAACATGGGTATCGCGATGCAATATTCGGCATGGTCAATGGCTTGATCGGTCAAGCCGCGACCTTCATTGCCGAACCAGACCGCTAGTCTGGAGGTTTTGGTGAAGTCAGGTTCATGCAGATAGAAGCTTGGCTTATCTTTCTGATGAGGCGACGTGGCGATAGATTTGAAGCCACGCTTTTTTAAGTGCGCGATGCAGGCCTCAGTGCTGTCAAAACGTTTTACAAATGTCCATTGCACTGCGGAGACAGACGACTTTTGCAAAGACTTCCGCTTTCGAGCCTCTTCCCAATCATCGGGTAGTTTCCCGTGGGGATCGATAACATAGAGCTTCTCGGCGCCAAAAGCATTCACGTTGCGGATGACCGTCCCGATATTCCTGATTTGGGCGGGGTCTTCCAGAACGACAATCAGGTTTTTACTTCGAAAGGCTTTGATGGCTGAAGCTCTCTGTCGAACCGACGGTTTGGTTCTCTTTTCTTCCTTGTCACTCATATCCCATCCATAGACCCTGTGCACAGTCTTGCGCCAGTGCTTCCCTCGCGGGACGGCTATGCGTATAAGCTGGGGTATATGGCGGACGGCTCTTCAACCCATCAGACCTATCAGGTGCTCGCGCGGAAATACCGCCCGGCGACTTTCGAGGATATGATCGGCCAGGACGCCATGGTCACGACGCTGAAAAATGCGTTTGAGACCGGGCGGATCGCTCACGCCTTTATGCTGACTGGGGTGAGAGGGATCGGCAAGACAACGACGGCGCGTTTGCTCGCGCGGGCGCTGAATTATCAAACCGACAGTGTTGACGGCCCGTCCGTCGATTTGGCGACCCCCGGACGCCATTGCGAAGCCATCATGGCCTCCACCCATATGGACGTGCTTGAGATGGACGCGGCGTCGCGTACAGGCGTCGATAATATGCGGGAGCTGCTCGACGGGGTTCGCTACGCGCCCGCGGATGCTCGCTACAAAGTCTATATCATTGACGAAGTGCATATGCTCTCGGCCGGGGCGTTTAACGCGCTTTTGAAAACCCTCGAAGAGCCACCTGACCACGCGAAATTTATCTTTGCGACGACCGAAATCCGCAAAGTTCCCATCACCGTCTTGTCGCGCTGCCAGCGCTTTGATCTGCGTCGGGTTGAAGCCGATGCGCTCGCGGGACACTTGCGCGGTATTGCGGATAAAGAGGGTGTGGCGATCACGGATGAGGGTCTGGCTCTGATCGCCCGTGCGGCGGAAGGCTCTGTTCGCGATGGGTTGTCCCTCTTAGATCAGGCGATTGTCCTTGGCGGCACAGATGGGACGGAAGTCGATGCAGAGCAGGTAAGGACCATGCTCGGCCTTGCCGATCGTGTTCGCCTTATTGATTTGTTCGAGGCGGCGATGCGCGGCGATGCCAAGGCTGCACTCAATCAAATGCGCGCGCAATATGATGACGGAGCTGCGCCGGACGTGGTGATCAGCGACCTCCTCGATATTTGCCACGAGGTGACCCGCGCACAAACGCTCGGCGAAGATGCGGCCTTTGATTTCGCGCCAGACCAAATTGCACGGTTAAGAGCTTTGGGCGAGACTTTTTCCGCCGGGCAGCTGACCCGGGCTTGGCAAGTGCTGATGGCGGCGCACGGCGAAGTCCGCCAAGCGCCTGTACCTCTGGCGGCGGCTGAGATGGCCCTCATCAAGCTGGCCGTCGCCGGGCAAATGCCACCGCCAGAACTAGCGGCGCAGATCATCGAACAAGCGCAGGCTATGAAGGCGGAAGGCCAACCGGGATTGCCGGAACTCAGCGCACCACCCTCTGCATCGCCGCAAATGTCCCAACCGTCCGCTATGTCGTCCGTCAGCCCGGCATCGGCATCGCCAGCACCATCATCGCCGGCACAGGCGACGGCCATGAGCGCCCCCAAGCCTATCGCGCCGACGGCACCCCCGACGCTGCGTTTTGAAAGCTTTCAGGACTATGTGGAAGCGGTCGATGATCTTCGTCTGCGCTCCGATCTAGAGCGCTACGTTAGCGTCGTCGATTTTGCTGACGGGCAGGCGACGGTTCATATTACCGAAGCTAGGCATAATGCGCTGATTGGGCGGATGGTACGCAGCCTACAGGAGATGACCGGGCACCCTTGGCTGGTGAGCCCATCGGACACGCCGGGCGCGATCCCGCTTGCTGAAGCGCGCCGGACTGCCAAGGCGGCACAGGATGCGGAAGATCGCAGCCATCCGGCTTTCTCACATCCCCTCTTGCGAGATGCGGTTGACGTCAAAATATATGACCGCGCTGATAATGTCGTAACAGCGGACTTTTCCGGAGACGAGACATGAAAGACCTCATGGGCCTTATGAAGCAGGCCAAAGAGATGCAGGCGAAGATGGAGGCCGCGCAAGCCTCTGTCGCTGATCTTGAAGTCACAGGACGATCCGGTGGAGGCTTGGTTTCCGTCACGCTTGCGGGTGGCGGCAACATGAAGGCGCTGACACTGGACCCAAGTCTGCTGGGCAGCGCGGACGACGGGGATCGTGAGATGTTGGAAGATTTGATTATCGCCGCATTTCAGGATGCCAAAGTGAAGTTGGACCAAGCCGCAGCCGAGACCATGAAATCCGCTATGGGTGATATCCCTTTGCCTCCGGGCATGAAGATGCCCTTCTAAGCGATTGATCGGCTGTCAGTTTTTAAGGGTTCCGCGCTTGGATAGTTGACCGCGCGGGCCTCAGCCGTCACCACAGCCAGATGAAACGCCTGATCCTGTCTGCTCTTTTGTTCTTACCTGCGCCCGCTTTGTCTGCTGAAGCGAACCCTGCTGCCCGGGCGGTCTATCAAACAGGGGCTATTCACCATCCTATGTTAGCGAAAGGTGGCATGGTCAGCGCGCAAGAACGCCTCGCCGCCGAGGTCGGGGCCGATATTCTACGGCGGGGCGGTAATGCCGTGGACGCGGCCGTAGCTGTGGGGTTTGCTCTGGCCGTGACGCATCCCCAAGCCGGCAACATTGGCGGGGGCGGCTTTATGATGATCGGCGGAGCGGACGGCGTCGATCAGGCCGTTGCGATTGATTTTCGCGAAATGGCGCCTGCCGCCGCAACGCGGGATATGTATGTGGGTCCAGATGGCGACGTTGACAATCAACTCGCTCAATATAGCCACCTCTCAGCGGGCGTGCCAGGGACCGTTGCCGGACTGCTCCATGCGTTAGAGACACGCGGGACGATGACAAGGCGACAAGTGATCGGCCCCGCTATCAGGCTGGCCGAACGCGGGTTCACAGTCAC
>CAWUKE010000005.1:0-36279 GCA_963922935.1 uncultured Alphaproteobacteria bacterium
CACGCTACTGTGCTGTGCGCTTCCCGCACTTCTCATCACGATTGGGGCGGGAGCCGTCATGGCGGGGCTGGTTTCGAATGTTCCGGGCTATGTCTGGCTCACAGAACGCAAGATCGAACTGTTCGTGATTGCGGGCGTCTTGCTCGCAGGGGCGATCTGGGCGCGTTGGGCGACCTGCAATGCGCCTTGTCCTGTTGATCCAAAGCAAGCAAAGCTGTGTAGTCGAATGCGGACGATTGGCGGTGTCATCCTTTGGTTGGCGGTCGCGGCCTATCTAATCGGCGGCTTCTTTGCCTTCTTCGCGGCAGAACTGCTGCTCTAAACCTTTGGGCGCTCCAAAAGTTGGGGCGTCCAATATTAGATCTCCAAGCGTCTTAAAATCGCCTCAAAACGGTCGCAGGCATTCTTTACCGAAACTCCACTGTATGTAGACGTTTTAGAAGTCAGCAGCCAGAGAGTCAGAGAGGAGAGTTCGAAAAGCCGAGAGTATCAGGCTTGGAGCATGGAGAACGATCTGGGCCGCAAAATGGGGAACAATTCTCTTGACGAAACAATCTAAACCATTGATATAAAAACGGTATTCGAAGGGAGTTTTTGACCTCCCCGGTGCGCCATAAACCAAGCTCATATTTTCGGTAAGTCGTTGCTTTCCTTAGGGAAATTAGCGTTGTCCTTAACGATCCTTCTCTGTCCTCTTCTATTGGGGTCCAGATTGGAGTCCAAGCTGGGGTCCATAGAAATATGTCTATTCGCCGAAACCACTATCTCGAACAACGCGGCCACCGTTGGTACTATGTGCGCCGCGTTCCAACCCAATAAAGAGCCATCGACAAGCGCCGCCGCGTGTAGGTTGCGGTGCTCACGGACTCGCTCACCATTGCCCGTGAACGCCGCGATGCGCTGATGGATGCGGACGAGCACTATTGGGAAACCGCGCTCGCCAGGCACACAGATCATACTGTCGAGGAGTCGCCGGAAATGTGCCGCTATCGATCCGCCAAACGGCGGGCGCGTGCGATGGGCTTCGAGTTCAAACCGATGGCGAAGATAGCCGCGTTTGAGCCTGTTGAGACCATCGTCCGACGCGTCAAAGTGTTGGATAAGCCGGACATAACCGAGCGCGATGCGGAGGCTGTGCTTGGCACCATTGAGCCGCCCAAGGACACGATCCGCGATGCGTTCAAGCTTTACTGCGACAAGCTGAGCGTGGGCGAGACAAGCCGCAAGTCGCCGGAGCAGATCGTGCGGTGGAAAGCGACCAAGGCGCGCGCTGTGGACCATTTCGTGGCCATATGCGGCAATCTCAACATGGATGAGATCACGCGCAAGCATGGCCGCGACTTCTATGACTGGTGGGGTGAACGTTTGCGTCCTGGCAACGACGAGAGGAGAACCTATCGGCCCAATAGCGCCAATCGAGAGCTCGGAAATTTGCGCCAACTCTTTCGTGAATACTGGACCTATCAAGGCGATGAGGACCGTGAAAACCCATTCCGAAAGCTCCGGTTCAAGGACACGCCCGCCGAGCCGACGCCGCCTTTCCCAGATGATTGGGTGCGCTCAAAAGTTATCCAGCCGGACGCGCTGGAAGGGATAAACGAAGAAGTTCAGCTCATTGCCTACGCGCTGATCGAGACCGGGTGCAGGCCGAGCGAGATCGCCAATTTGCGACCAGAGAACATCGTTCTGGATGCCGACGTGCCGCATATCCGCATCCGGCCCACGTCGGAACGAGAGCTGAAATCCGTGTCCTCGCGGCGAGATATTCCGCTCATTGGTGTTTCACTGGAGGCCATGAAACGCGCGCCAAACGGCTTTCCGCGCTATCGGGATCGCGGCAATTCATTGTCCGCTGCGCTGCTAAAGAGCTTCCATAATCGCGGCCTCATACCGACTGATAAGCATTGCATTTACAGTTTCCCCCATGCGTTTGAGAGCCGCATGCTTGAAGCTGGATTGGACTATGGATTGCGCTGTACGCTCATGGGCCACAAGAACAATCGCCCGCAATATGGCGACGGCGGATCGCTCGCCTATCGACACGCAGAGCTATCGAAGATCGCCCATCCGGTGAGCCAAGCCTTCATTGAAAGCTTGCCGAGTCTGGACGGCTAGCGCCGTCTTTCAGCAAGTCGTCGAGGAGCTTTTCGCGATCCTCAATGGCTCTCAGTTCGCGCTGTAGACGCTCCATGATTGGCCAAGACGCATCGCCAAATTTGCGAATGACGACGGCGAGCGTCGCCATAGCTTGCCGAATGTCATCAGTGGTCGCGGCGGCTTGTGAGGCTTCTGTCATGGCGCAAACCTATCACGCCAGGCTATTTCAGCGCTAGCGAAGCGTTACAGGTGGAAAGAGGGCGGATGAGGAAACGGGGCTGGGCACGGGTGAAGGCGTGGAAGGCAAGATAAAAGGGGGTGTCGACACCCAAGGGCTAAGCCCCTTCTGCACATCGGTTTTTTGTGTCGACACCCGAATTTGGGTGTCGACACGTTTCTTGCGTTTTCTCAGGTGTCCCTGGGCGAAACGGTGTCGACACCTAAGCCGAACCCTCTTGGGGCTTCTTGCATCCTTGCTCTGGCTATTGACAGCGATGGCCTTGATATGGCGCGAAAATTAGTTGCGCAGCTTCACCTCACTTCGTGCGCAATCCGTATTGCATTGTGCACGTTTCAGCGGTTTCGTGCGTTGTCGGAGTCGTTCGTTAGGTCGCTAAGTTTTCTTGGCGACAGCCCTTAAGAAAAGATTCGGCTATTTCTTTTCTTAAGGCTCGGTTTTCAACCCAGATACATGGCAGATGACAAATGGGTATAATTGGGTATAAATGGGTATGGATTATACCCGATTGGATATCCGTTTAGGCCAAGACCTCGTCAAACTCGTCGCCGAAGTGGACGAGTTCAAAGGGCGTTGGGACGCGCTCAAAACGCTCGCGCCAGATCGCCTGCAAAGTCTGCGCAAGGTCGCGACGATTGAGAGTATCGGATCGTCCACCCGGATCGAGGGCGCGAAGCTCACGGACGCGCAAGTCGAAACGCTTCTCACCAACCTCAAAACGCAGAGCTTCCAGACCCGCGACGAGCAGGAGGTGGCGGGCTATGCCGAGGCGATGGATTTGGTCTTCCAAGCGTGGGAAGAGATGGCGGTCACCGAAAACCACATCCGGCAACTTCACAAGACACTCTTGCGCCACAGCACGAAGGACGAGCGGCACAGAGGCGGATACAAGACGCTTGACAATCATGTGGTCGCGTTCGGGCCGGACGGCGAAGAGCTAGGCGTCGTCTTCGCGACGACCTCGCCCTTCGAGACGCCACGCGAGATGGAAGAGCTAGTGGCCTGGACGCAGAAAGCGATCCGCGAAGAAGCGCTCCACCCGCTCCTGATCATCGCCGTCTTCATCGTGCAGTTTCTGGCGATCCACCCGTTTCAAGACGGCAATGGTCGCCTATCGCGTGTGCTCACCACACTCATGCTCTTGCGCGCAGGATATGCCTATGTCCCCTACGCCTCGCTTGAGAGCGTTGTGGAGGAAGATAAGGGGCAATATTACAACGCACTCCGCCGGACACAGAAAACACTCGCAGATGAGCCGGATTGGGAGCCGTGGATTGGATTTTTTCTTCGCGCTTTGAAGAAGCAGGCTACAATTCTTGCAGCGCGGATTGAGAGCGAAGGAGAGATCACTCAAGCGCACGAAGGCATGCCCCCTTTATCGCGCGAAGTGCTGGCCTTGTTTGAAGAAACAGAACGCCTGTCAATGGCGCAAATTGTGGAGCAAACGGGCGCGAACCGAAACACGCTCAAAGTCCGGTTGCGGGAGCTCGTTAAATCGAGCGAGTTGCGCCTTGTTGGAAAAGGTCGTGGGGCGTTCTACACGAAATAGGAATAATTCACGGCTACTAGTTCAAGTGATGGTGAAGAGGAAAATGAGTGAAACAACTTGATAACATTCAGGAACTGTTGGGAGATGATCTTAAGTCGAAACTTGCCAGTAAAGTGCATGTTCGCCTCGCCGCTGCAGCTTTTTCTATATATGCGTTCGATGCACTTTCCGAAGCCTTAGAAAAGGTTGAGCGTCTCGACTTTCTGTTTACTCAAGATGTTTTTGATCCAGAGTCCCAAGTTGGCAAAATGTCACGTGAAACTCGGCAATATACAATCCCGCCAGTACGTCTCTCCGCTGCATTAGCTGGCACTCCATTTGAAATCGTCTTGAAGAATAAGCTTACCCAGAAAGCGGTTGCTAAAGATTGTGCGGATTGGGTTCGTCGCAAGGCGCGTTTTTTAGTGAATGCGACTGGGAAGCGCGCACAACCCATGATCACTCTCGAACGAGGGGATGAGCTTTCTGCCTATATTGGTGTTGAGGAATTTACAGCCCCAGCTTTGGGGTACCAGCCTGGTAATGCACTTTCCAATGTTGTCACGCGTATGGATGGGGCATCTGCAGAAGGCCTTGTTGCTTTGATGACAAGCCTGCTCGAAACGGGTGACTTTCGGGATGTTACACAAGACCTATTAGACCACATTGAGCGCATTTATGCGGAGAACGCGCCAGAAGCACTTTATTTCACCCTCATACATTCACTGTTCACCGCTTTCCTTGACGACATATCTTTAGAGACAATGCCCGATGAACGCGTCGGGCATGAGGACAGTGTCATATGGCAATCCATGTATCCGTTTCAAAAGGATGCAGCGGTCGGAATTATCAATAAACTCAATCGCTATCGTGGTTGCATTCTCGCAGACAGTGTCGGCCTTGGTAAGACCTTTACGGCGCTCGGTGTGATCAAGTATTTTGAAGAGCGAAATCGAGACGTTCTTGTTCTATGTCCCAAACGCTTAGCCGAAAATTGGAAGACTTACATACAGCCCTACAAGACCAATATTCTCGCAGATGACAGGCTTCGCTATACAGTTCTTAATCACACCGATTTGCAGCGAGAAAGAGGTGAGAGCCACGGTCTCGATCTATCTCTCGTGAATTGGGAAAACTTCGACCTTGTTGTGATTGATGAAAGCCACAACTTCCGCAATCAAAGCGCGGCCGACGAAGGCGAGGGGCCAACGCGATATCAAGCGTTACTGGAAAATGTCATCCGGTCCGGTGTGAAAACCAAGGTGTTGATGTTGTCAGCGACGCCCGTCAACAATCGGTTCGCAGATCTACGTAATCAACTTAACTTGGCTTATGAGGGACAGCTATCTGATCTGTCGCGCGATCTCGATATCGGGCGAAATGTCGAAGACATTTTCAATCGCGCTCAGAAAGCCTTTAATGCGTGGGCAGAGCGCCCCATGGAAAGCCGCACAGCCGAAGCATTATTGAACAGTCTCGATATCGATTTCTTCACAGTCCTGGACAGCGTTACAATCGCTCGCTCGCGAAAGCACATCACCACCTATTACGATACATCCGAACTCGGTCCTTTTCCGGAACGTCAGACCCCGGAGTCACACCGCCCACCCTTGACGGACCGAAAGGATGTCATGGGGTTTGACGCTATCTATGCCGAACTCTCACAGCTGGAGCTGGCCATCTACACACCTCTCAAATTTGTGTTCGATAGCCGACGTCAGAAATATGCAGAGCGCTATGACACGAAGCTTGCAGAGGGAGTTGGCTTCGAGCAGGTACAACGCGAGGACTCGTTAAAAGGCCTCATGCGCATCAACCTGCTCAAACGGTTGGAGAGTTCGGTCCATGCGTTTCGCCTGACGCTTAAGGGGCTGGCCGCAAACTACCACGCTGCCCTGTCTGCAATGGATAGCTTCGAAGCGCATGGGGGCGGAGCATGGGCGGATGCTGATCTGATCGCAGGCGAAGACGGGGAAGACATGATCGGCGGCAAGGTTAAAGTCGACCTCGCTGATGTCGATATCCCGACCTACAAGCGCGTGCTGAGCAATGATCTCGCTCTGATCGATGGTCTTCTAGAGGAAATGTCCAAGGTAACGCCGGATCATGACGCGAAGCTCCAGCACCTCATCCGCCGGGTTCGTGATAAGGCTGCCAACCCGCTCAATACTGGCAATCGCAAAATCCTCATCTTCAGTGCGTTCGCAGACACGGCGAATTATCTGTTCGACAATCTCGCGCCTGCCTTGAAACTCGATCGTCTCGACCTTGCCGTTGTGACGGGCGGTTCAGGCAATCCGCGCAATTCTACGCCTGAGGGCCGCGACTTTCAGAGTACGCTCACGCTGTTCTCTCCAATCTCAAAATCCAAACACCTGACCCCTTTGGCCGAAGCTGACGAGTTGGACGTTTTGATTGGAACAGATTGCATTAGTGAAGGCCAGAACCTGCAGGACTGCGATACGGTCGTGAATTACGACATTCACTGGAACCCAACCCGTATCATCCAGCGCTTTGGCCGTGTGGACCGGATCGGCTCGCCCAACGCCAAAATACAACTCATCAATTATTGGCCGGACATCAATCTGGACGAATACATCAATTTGAAAGAGCGGGTCGAGAACCGCATGGTCGCCGCCGATATGAGCGCGACAGGCGATGATAATCTTCTCAAGGCTGATGATCCAGATGCGGAGTACCGTAAGTCCCAATTGGAAGCCTTGATGAGCGCTGACTTGGAGCCATCCGGCCCGGCAAAAGGGCTGTCCATCGCCGATCTGGGGCTGAATGAGTTTCGCATGGACCTTGCAAGTTTTGTCAAGAAGGCAACCTATAAGCCAAACGCACCGACCGGATTGCACACGGTTGTCGCCGCCAATCCGGTGGCGGGCCTCAAGCCCGGCGTCATTTTCGCGCTTCGCAATATCAAGGCAGACGACACCCTGCGGAATGGTAACCGACTGCATCCCTACTATCTGGCTTATGTGGATATGGACGGGCAGCCCGTCGTGCCGCACACAGAGCCAAAGCGTATCCTCGATATGGTCCGAATGGCGGCCAAGGGGCGGACCGAACCAATCCATGAGCTTTGCGATCCATTCAATAAAGAGACGAAGGATGGCCGGGAGATGGACCGCTACTCTGATCTTCTCTCTGCCGCGATCGACGCAATGGCCGCCCGGGAAAAGGGCCGCGCCTTGGACAGCCTGTTCACGCCGGGTGCAGCGAGTCTCGCGTCCGACGGCATGGGCGGGCTGGACGATTTTGAATTGCTCTGTTTCTTTGTTGTGCGCGACGCATGACGCTTTTCCGCTGGCCCGACCGTGCGGCGCAAAAACAGCGCCTGTCAAAGGACCAGATTCTCACGCGAGCCAAAATAGCGGGAGTGCGGGTCAGTCCAAAAGCGCGAGCAGAATTGAACAATAGCGTCGCGAGAGTCGACATTACGTACCTTCTGAATCCGCAGACGACGAACCTGCCGACCCATGGCCCCGTTAAAGACATTTTGATCCTATCGGTGACCCTGAAGACGGATATCGTACCGGAAACACTTATCCATCTCATTGACCGGACTTTGCCGCGCGCGACCCTGTTCGAGTGTATCAGACCGGACGGCCAAGGGCGCACAATTTGCGCCTATAAGCGCCCCTCTGACGCTGACACGCAACGCTGGGTCAGCGAGGGGGAACTCATCCAAAGTGAGTGGACCGACGGGACGGAGAAACGGCCCCTACCGCAGGCTTTGCATCTGGCGGGTCTCTATGAAGCGCTCATCCAGAGCTTGCTCCCTCACTCGCGCCGAAAAGAAGAAAGCCTCTCGGAGCTCATGGCGCGAATGGCGAAAATAGCGACTCTTGAGAAACGTATTGCGACCCTCGAGCGCCAAGTTGCACGGGAGCGCCAGCCCAATCGCCGCGTGGAGGCGAACGAGGCATTGAAAGAGGCGCAAACACAGTGGCAATCCCTGATTGCGCCTTGAACAGGCTTTAAACTCTTTATAACGCGGACGAGGCGGGAGTGTCGTAGGGGGAAACTGGATGGACATTGAAAAGCTCGACCTGAGCAGTCCGGATATTGTTTCGGACAATATCGAAAAAATCCGCAGCCTCTTTCCCAATGTCGTGACCGAAGGGCCGGACGGCCATGCGATTGATTTCGACCTGTTACGGCAGGAACTCTCCGCCGATATTGTTGAGGGGCCGCAGGAACGCTACCGCCTCGACTGGCCCGGAAAGCGCCGCGCCATGCTGGCCGCCAACACGCCGATTTCCAAGACGCTGCGCCCCGTGCGCGAAGAAAGCGTCAATTTCGACACCACGCAGAACCTGTTCATCGAAGGCGACAATCTCGACGCGCTGAAACTCTTGCAGGACAGCTATCTCGGCAAGGTCAAGATGATCTATATCGACCCGCCTTATAATACGGGGAAGGACTTCATCTACAAAGACAACTTCACGCAGGACAAAAGCGACTATCTCGAAGAGTCTGGGCAAGTGGATGAAGAGGGCGGACGGCTTGTGGCGAATACCGAGTCCAATGGCCGCTTCCATTCCGACTGGTTGTCCATGATGTATCCCCGCCTGAAACTCGCGCGGAATTTATTGCGGGATGATGGTGTTATTTTTATTTCGATTGATGACAACGAGCAAGCTAACCTCAAAAAATTGTGTGACGAGATTTTCGGAGAAGGCAACCGTTTATCAACGCAGCATATTCAAGTTCGTTATGCGAATAAAACGCTCAACGAGAAAAATGATTAGCAGCCAGTGATGGAGAATGTTCTGGTTTTCGCCAAGGGCAACAAGTCATTTGCACCGAAGAAAGAAATAGAAAAGTATAAGATCGACAAGTTCAGATTTGAATTTAAAGAACTGTCCCGTGGTGAAACATTTGAGGTCAAAGGACGGCGCGTAACCGTTTTTCGCGATGGCGAATGGGAAGCGACAGAATACGATAATCCTTCGACCGACCTTCTGAAAGAAACATGGGTGTCAGGGAGTATTTATTCTGGTACCGGAAACGGGCAAATGGTTCAGAGAGTGATTGAACCTCGCATCTCGACGGACGGATACGGAAGTCTCTATAAAATCGATGGGCTCGGCGAAGATGGATTAGGTTATCGATACTTCTGCGGTCCTAAATCAGAAGGATCAACAAGAGCCAGGATGTTTTCAGGAATTCCAACTAAGAAGTTGGAGGAGATTGAGTCGGGAGAAGCCGTAAAGTCAAAATCCATACCTAACATCCAAGTTTATGAGGATTATTCTCCTGATTTCGGAAACATATCTCATGAAGGCGGTGTAAAATATAATAGTGGTAAAAAGCCATTAAAAATGATCAACAAGCTAGTTGATATTAGTAATCTCGACCATAATGATATCGTCTTAGATTTCTTCGCGGGGTCAGCAACAACCGCCCATTCTATTTTTGAGTCAGTCTCAATGGGTGGAAATGTTTCAAAGTTTATACTTGTGCAGTTGCCTGAGAGGCTCTCAGCACACATTAAAGAGCAAAAAGATATTTGTTCTTTTCTGACATCTATAAACAAACCTCATATTTTATCTGAGCTCTCCAAAGAACGCATCCGCCGCGCCGGAGCTAAAATTCTTGAAGAGAACCCTGACCAAGCCGATACGCTCGATGTCGGCTTTCGCGTGCTCAAGATTGACAGCTCCAATATGCTGGACGTGCAAGATGACCCGGACACACTGAGCCAGGGCGATCTGATGGATCGTGTGGCGCACATAAAGCGAGACCGAACGGAAGAGGATTTGCTGTTCCAAGTTATGTTGAACCGGGGGCTGGAGCTCTCCCAATCCATTGAGGTGGACAGCCCGGCGGGACAGACCGTCTTCTATGTCGGGGGCGACAACCTCGCCGCCTGCTTTGCTACATCCGGCGTCACCTCTGACACGGTCAAGGCCATGGCCGCGCGCCGTCCGCTCTATGCGGTCTTTCGCGATGACGGGTTTGGGTCAGATGCGGATAAGATCAATGCCGGGCAGCTCCTTAAGCAGATGACGGACGGCCACACGCGCATGCTGGTCATTTAACGATGGCCCTGTACGACCCGGTCCGCGCGCCCAAGCCCCGTTTTAAAACCCTCGCCTATCAGGATGAAGCCGTTCAGGCCGTGCTGGATGTGTTTGACGGCCAACCGCACCAGCCTGGTTTTCGCTACCGTATCGATCCGGGGCGCATTCCGGCGTCTCAGCTCGACGCCTTTGAAGGCGACGGGGTTCGGAATGAAAACCTCGTCATCACGGCGGAGCGGATTTTCGACAATATTCGCAACATCCAGCGCGCGGCCATCGCCCGGAACATGGCGATCACGCTGGATACGGGCCTCAAGGATGCGGCGGGCAAGACCTGGTTCCCGCCGGAAAAAGCCGAGCGCGGAGCGAAGAGCGGCGGCTACAATATCGACGTTGAAATGGAGACGGGCACGGGCAAGACCTATGTTTATCTGAAAACCGCGTTCGAACTGAACAAGCTTTACGGTTGGAGCAAGTTTATCGTCATGGTGCCGAGCGTGGCGATCCGCGAAGGCGTCTTCAAAACGATCCAGGATACGTCCGATCACTTTCACGGCCTTTATGGTACGCGCGCCCAAGCCTTCATTTACAACTCCGCCCAACTGTCCAAGCTGGAGGCCTTCTCCAGCAATGCGGGCATCAACATCATGGTGATCAATACACAGGCGTTTAATTCGCCGCCCACCAAGGGGAAAACGGCGAATAAGGGTCAGCGCATCTATCTGGAATTGGACGATTTCAACTCCCGCCGTCCCATCGATGTGATTGCGGGCAATCGCCCCATTCTTATTCAAGATGAGCCACAGAAAATGGGTGGGAAGCGGACCTCGGACGCGCTGCGCCTCTTCAACCCACTCTTCACCTTGCGCTATTCCGCGACCCACGCGATTGAGCATAATACGGTCCACCGCCTCGACGCGCTTGACGCCTACAATAATCGGCTTGTGAAGAAGATCGCGGTGCGCGGAATTGAGGTGCGCAATGTGACCGGCAGCGCGGCCTATGCGCATCTGACGCGAATTGAGAGTCGCCCGAACAAGCCGATCCGCGCCTTTCTCCATTTTGAGAAGAAGCTGAAATCCGGCAAGATAAAGCGCGAGGGCGGCTGGTTCGAAAAAGGGGACGACCTGCACCTGCGCTCCGGCGGGCTCGAGGCCTATAGCGGCTATATCGTGCGCGACATTCGCAAGCGCGAGGGCGTGGTGGATTTCGGCCAGCCCGCCCTGCTGCGCGAGGGCGTACCGCAGGGTGATCTGTCCGAGGATACGATCAGACGCATCCAAATTCGCGAGACCATACGCGCTCATCTGGAGACTGAACGCCGCCTCTTTGCGCGCGGGATCAAAGTCCTCTCGCTCTTCTTCATCGACAGCGTATCGAACTACCGCCTCTATGAAGGCGAGGATGAACGCGGGCGCTTCGCGAAAATGTTCGAAGAAGAGTATCCCATCGCCGTAGCGGAAGCGCGTGACCTGTTTGATGATGACGCGCTCACAGCCTATTGGGGGCGGGACGATGCTGGGGACATTCACGAAGGCTATTTCGCGCGGGACAAACAGGGCCGGATGAAAGACCCGGATGAGGCAAAGACAGGCGACCTGAAAGGCGAAAGCAAGGATGTCGATGCCTATGATCTCATCTTGAAAGACAAGCAGCGTCTCTTGTCTTTTGAGCAACCTGTGCGCTTCATCTTCTCTCACTCAGCTTTGGCAGAAGGGTGGGATAATCCGAACGTCTTCCAGATTTGTACGCTCAAACCCGTGCCCTCATCCGAACGTCGCGTGCGGCAGGAAGTCGGTCGCGGTTTGCGGCTTTGCGTGGATCAAATGGGCGAGCGCATGGATGAAAAATATCTTGGCCGGGACGGCGTTCACGAGATCAACCGCCTGACCGTGGTGGCCGGTGAAAGCTATGAAGAGTTTGTGGCCAGCTTCCAGAAGGAAGTGAAAGAGTCGCTTTGCGAACGGCAACGCGTGGCTGATGTCGATTTTTTCCGGGGCAAGATTATCCCGATCGAGGGCGCGGACGACGTTAAGATTGATGAGCAAATGGCGCGCGAAATCGAGTTTTATTTGATCCAGAATGCCTATGTGGACACATCGCGCCATATCACGACGCGCTATACGTCGTCCAAGGATGCAGGCGTCCTCGCTGAACTTCCGCCAGCCTTGCAGCCTTATGCAGAGGATATCTTCAAACTGATCGACAGCGTCCTGACGGGTGAAAACCCTTATGCGCTTGAGGACGCCTCCAAGCGCAAGGACAACCCGCTGCGATCAGATAATCTGGCGCGGGAAGAGTTTCGAACCTTATGGAATTCGATTAACAAGCAATCGGTCTATCAGGTCGATTTCGATGCCGAAGAACTGATCGATAATTGCGTTCGAAAGCTGGATGCGGAGCTTCGCGTTGCGCAACTGGCCTATGACGTTCGCACGGGCGCACAACGCGAAACAATCCGCCAAACCGACATCGATCAAAGCACGCAATTCACAGGCGAAGTGCGTGAAACGCAGACGCCATACACGACGCCTCCGCGCGTATCCGGTCCTGCAATCCGCTATGACCTCATTGGCCTGCTGGCTGAACAATGCGAACTGACCCGCCGCACAGCCGGGACAATTCTATCGCAGATCAAGCCGACGACCTTCGCGCTATTCAAGCGAAACCCGGAGGTCTTCATTTCGCAAACCGCACAGATCATCCGGGATCAGAAAGGGGCGCAGGTGGTCGCTCGGATCACCTATGACCTGTTGGGTCAGCAACTTAGAGATGGTGAAATTTTCCGCGATGGAAATCTGGCAAATGGGTATGATAAAGCCAAGGAAGCGCAGCGTCATGTCTGGGAATATGTCCCATACGATTCCAAGCCAGAGAGTGAATTCGTGGATGAGCTCGAGGCCAGCAAGGAAGTTGTCGTTTACGCAAAGCTCCCGACACTCTTCAAGATACCAACGCCTGTCGGAGATTACAGCCCCGATTGGGCCGTAGCTTTCCGTGAAGGCGCGGTGAAGCATATCTACTTTGTTGCAGAGACCAAAGGGTCACTCAGAACACTGAAGCTACGGCCTTTCGAAAAGGCGAAAATCGAGTGTGCCCGCCAGTTTTTCGAGAAACTGCAGTCACCAGATATTCGCTATGACGTCGTCAAAGACTTCGATCAACTCATGGACATTGTCGCTTAATGCTTCACACTTACGAGACAATTACCCTGACATAACATGCCTCTTTTTCCAATGAAGGCTATCCAGTTCGCAGGTAGGTCATCAGGATAGGCCTTTCCAAAAGAGCCATCGAATCGCCACCCGGACGCGCCCTCGGCTCCGCGTCCTCGCCGGACAGGCAGGCTATTCGCTTCACGCTTTCGCTACGAATAGCCTCTGGCTTGGCGGGTGTGGCGCGCTAGTTTTGCGTCAGAACGGCGCTTTGGAACGTGTGTACAGGATTGCAGGAAAATCTGTGGTACATTGACTTTTCGGCCGCGCTTATGTATCTGAAAAGTATAGATAAATCGTCGTCTAGTCACCGCATCCCCGGTGCGCCAGTAACTTCTTTGAATTATTCGTATTTCCCTGTAATTGAGCTCGGCCATCGCCGCCTCGACCTTTTGCCGAGTTTTGTGGCTGACATGTTCATAGTTATTCATCACGCGCGATACGGTTTTAACCGACACACCGGCCCGTTCCGCAACATCGGTAATGGTTGCCATGATTTTATCTCTCCGTTCCTGACACAGGAAAGTGATCACAAATTGTCCTTAAGGACAACAGGCCATGTACAGATTGTTGGGCGCAGGATCGATGAGTGTGCGAACGGTCGAAAAACATCGCGCGAGTCTGATGTTCACGTTGGATGTGACCACTATGGCGGCGTTGATGATTTATGCCATGAAAGAGGGTCTGCTAGGCAGCCATAAACAGCGGCGAGGAAAGCCCTAAAATGGGACACTGAACACTTTTGCTTTGAAGAAGTGTGACGGCCACGATATGGAGAACTATATATGTGGTCGGAGTATAGCGATGGCTAAATTCCCAGTCGAAAAACTCATACCATCACTTGGTTCTATTCGGTTCGAAGCAGAAGAAGCTTTTATCCACATTCCGATCGAGCCTTTTTCACTGGAATTGACTGATGGTGAAATAGTTGAGGACATCGACACGTCGATCCGGTTAGACTTCATTGATCTCGATCGTTTGCCTTTTGAAAAACTGACTGAAAAAGAGTTTCAGTTTCCAGTGAACCCCGATGACGGTTTTATCGATGGCTCGATATACATTGAGCACGCGCACCATCCGGTTGACGTCACCAAAATAGCTTTCGGTACAGCGGAAGGTGATTCAATTCCGGTGACGCTCGAAATGTCTTTCATCGTCGAGTTTTCAGGCTTGGACGAATATACGAATGCTCAATGGATTTGCACCACCAAGTTAGTGGTTCAAAGACGCTAGAAACGTTGGTCAAACATTCGAAGTGGAGAGTCTTAAATTTGCCTCACAACGATCTCTCGTGGCCTCACCCAGAAAGTCGAATTGGGTGAATAACGAAACGAACAGAGCGTCCTAGAACCAATTCAGATCGTTGTTCATGTTTTGATTGCAAACATCCAATTTTGGGTGAATTCGGGCTTTTTCAGTAAGACTCTTCGGCCTGGATGGACACCCCTCGCTCACGAATGCTGATGTCTTCCGCACCGTTGACCAAGGTTCCCTCGCGAGTACGCAGAGTCAGAAATCCCGTAAAGATGAAGTGAGTCTCAGCTTCGCCAACACAAGATTTCAGATGATGTAGAACGCGTCAGCCACCGAAAAGGCGAACTCTGGTTGCTGTTGGCTTATTCCCCTAGAAAGAGAATCCACCAATAATTTTACAACCTCGATATGGTTAATTGGCACGATTTTTGAATCGGAGTCGGCAATGATCAAATGGTGCTGAGTTATGATGGATATGAAACATAAGACGCTATCAATTGGAAAAAAGGGCCTACCAGACGATATTGCCTTGGCAATGAATGCAATCCGTGATGGACAAGATATATTCCGGAGCCCTTTCTTCTCATCCGAATTCACACGTGTCGTCGCCGCCGCGCGCGACGATGTCAGCTTATTCGTCGGAGAAACCGCATCATCTCTCGAATATTATTGTCCTTTACATGTCACGCGAAGCGGCACAGCGCGCGGGATAGGGTGTTCTTTTTCTGATAGGAACGGCATTGTCACTGCGCCCCAAGCTGATTTTGATCTTGTCGATCTCTGCCAGGTTCAAAATATTCAGCAATTTATCTCAAACGGCTATATTTCAGAAATTTTGCCGAACGCACATCATTTTAAAACGATGTATAATAATGAGACGCATCTCGACGGAAATTATGCGCACTTCTATGAAACACAGCGTAAACGTCATCCGTCTCATTTCAAACGACTAAGACGACTACGCCGTAAGCTCGACAAAGATTTTTCGGACGTTGAATTTCGTTTCGATGACAAGCGGGATGCGACATTTGAAGCATTGATGACGATGAAGCGCGAACAATATCTCCGGTCAGGTAAACATGATGTTCTAAGACCAGATTGGGTGCAGAGAATGTTTTCAGAGCTCCGCAACTTATCTAACGATCGCTTGCGACTACGCCTTTCGAGTCTTTTCGTTGATGGCAAACTTGTCGCAGCTGAGTTGAACATGCAGAGCGAAGAAACACTGCATGGCTGGATTGTCGCCTTTGATACAGAATATGGAAAATATTCTCCTGGGAACCTTCTCACACAATTTATTCTGGAAAATATGACATCATTTGATCTGGATTACTACGATTCAGGTATAGATGGGGATCACTATAAAAAATATATCACGAATGTACGAACGCCTTTGGCCGTAGGAACATTCTATGCAAACCATAAAGGAGTGAATCCGAAACGTATTTTAGGCTCAGCGTGGAAATTAACAGAAAATACAATGCCGCGTCCGATGGCGCACATTCTGCAGCGTTCACGGCGCAGATCAGAGCAAATTTTAGCCACTGAGATAGATAATATCTCGCGTTTGAGAGGTTACTTTCATGCCCTTAATGTTGAGATATAATCATGCCTGAAGCCAAACATAATATTCTAATATTAGGCGATGCCCGCATGGCATTCCCGGTTATGAAAGCGATGACGAAGGCCGGCCATAAGGTTTATGCGGGTGTATCTGTGTATAGTAATTACATGGAGTGGTCGCGCTATTTGACAGGCTCATTTTGGCACCCACCGCTGGAACCGGGGACAGATGAACCCTATGCCCGAATTCGCGAATGGTTGTTAGCCCATCCAGAAATCGACACGATCCAACCCGTAAATGAAGCAAGCATCCGTTTTGTAACGCGTCACCGTGATTTCTTTGAACGCCAGGCGACATTAATCTTGCCAAATCGCGAGATTATAAAGTTGGCTTCAGACAAAACAGCTATGTTTGATTTATGCCGAAAAATAGACGGTCCTGTAGCGGCTTATAAACCAGTTAAAAGCCTGGAGGATATTGAAGCAGCGCTAGACGAAATTGGATATCCGTTCATCCTGAAACCATCCAAAGTTGATGCATATATCTTTAATCGCAAAGCTTTGATTTTACGAACACCAGAAGATTTTAAGGAGCAATTTCCGTATTGGCCAAGTGTGCACCCTGAATTATTAATGCAGCAATATGTCGAGGGTCCGCGTCACAGCGTGATTTACTCGGCCTATGAAGGCCGTCTCTTAGGGGCTGTGGAAATCAGAGCTGGGCGCACCCACGAAGATGACGGTACAGGATATACGACCTATGGAGTCACTGTCGCACCAAATCCGATCATTAAAAAGAATGTTGAACGCTTTGTTCGTGAGCTGAATTATAGTTTTACAGGCTGTTTGCAATATATTGTGGATCCGGAGAGTGGTCGCGTCACCTTTATGGAATTGAACCCCCGCGTCAGTCTGGGGCGCCTGGCAGAGGGCGCAGGACTACCTCACAGTCTTTGGGGGTTGTCGATGGCGCATGGCGATATTCCACAAGGATTTGAGGATGTCTGGGGGCTTCCTGAAGGGGTTGAATATGTTTGGAGCAAAGGTGAGCTCTCTCTTATCGTAAGCCTTCTGAAGGATAAAAAAGTTACTATAGGTGAGTTTTCACGAAGGTTAGGTAGGGCGATTTGGGACGCCCTTCGCTGTGAACATGCGATTTTCGACCCCACAGACCCATTGCCTGCCATAGGGGTTTACACGAATAAATTTATTCGCCCTTTTGTGACACGCTGGCGTCACAGATCAGGTTTTGAACCGAAGCCCGAAAAGCCGATGATGCCTACGCGCCTCGTTTTGCGAAAATAGTTTTTGCCCAGCTTCGGCATTCCGCTACGTTCATCGCCAATATTAGGACACAATAGATAAGAGCGCCTGTGGCGGCCATTAAAAATAAATCTGCCCAGTGACCTAATCCAGATCGGATGAAAATCACAGGATACATGCCGGCGCAGGCTAGCAACGTAAAAGCCATATCTTTAAAGGGCCACGGCATTGATAAAAACCTACGGCCCCACAGTGCCAAGAGAATAATCGCAATAAAATAAGAGATAAAAGTTGCATAGACGGCGCCCATGAGGCCGAAAATTGGGATAAGTAAGACGTTCAAAGCGATATTTATCACAACAGGGAAAAACATGAGGATCGCTTTTATATTTGTATTTCTGGTTAGGTGAAAACTTTCCGTAAAATAAAAAGCTGCGAGCCCATTTAGCAACCCGGAAAAAGCAATCCAAGGCATTATAAGTTTGGCATTCTCACGCAGTGGTGCCCCGATCATAGCATCGGCCAATGGCGAAGCAACAAGTGCTATACCCGTAGCCACGGGAAAACCCATAATAATCAGTAATTTTGCAAAACTCCGACATCTTCGTTTCAGCTCTGATTTATCTTGATTTTCATAGGCTTCCATTAAAAGCGGGGAGAATGCCATTGCCGCCCAGGAAAAAATGATCAAAACTGTCTTGTCAGCAATGCCATAGCCAGCGGCATAACTCCCTACGGCTGCTTCGTCGATGAAATAGGCAATTAAAAACCGATCCGCGGAAGAGAGTAATAGATCAAGCCCGAGCGCAATAGAGGTCGGAATACCGTAAACGGCCCAGGCTTTTAATGTTGCCTGGTTTGTTTGACCCGGCAACGCATTTCGTAAAACCCAGCGACCTTCAAAGAACGCTAAAATAATTGCACTACTTACCAAGCCAGCTATTGGGGCTACTGCACCGAGACCTGTTTTCCAGGCTAAAAGTACGCCAACGATAAAGCCCAAGATTATTTTTGCTGACGCAGAAAGCATATAATGGCGGACATGTTGCTGTGCCCTATGGGCCTCCATGGCTATTTTCACGAGCGTATTGAGAGGGAGAAGCAAAGCAATATAAGGCACAAAGGCGCGATATTGCGGATGATCCCAGGTCAAAATTAGCAAGCCTATGACCCAAACAGCTGCCACAATTAATGAAAAACCTAACAATACGATAGAGGTTTTAAAGTGATTGTTTAAACTCTCAGGCGTTTTTAAAGCACCGCTAAAACGGAAAGAGGCTGCTTCGACCCATGTGAGGCTCAGCAGATGAATAATCGCCATGACAGAAAACATAAGCGCATAGCGGCCATATTCATCTGGACCCAATAGGCGTGTAAAGAGATAAATGCCTCCAAAAGAGGCCAGCGTTGCAGCGAGTTTTACGGGGGCATAACCTGAAAGATGTTTGCTAATTTTCATTGCAACAGACGTTATGCCGACTGACGGTATATGGTATTGAATCGCGACGTAAATATGAGGCAAAGCGTGACGACATGGAAAACGAACCATGCAAATATGCCGAAGAATTTAGCGCTGTCTTCAGCAACGACGACACTGTCTTCAATACTGTGTAATATTTGGTCAATCCCGAGGCTAAGTCCCATCCCCAATACGGCGAGGATTAGTATCCATATCTCGGCAGATAAAATAACGCGTAACGAGACAAGCCCATAAATGGCTGCCAAGCCAATATAGGCAAAGAGTACGAGACTCTGCGGGATGCCGAGTTCTGGAAAAGCGACTTCATGCAACAAAAAAGCATCATCAAGGCCCAATAGGGCCGATAACAAACCCGCCGCGAGTGCAAAGCCAAAAAACGGTCTTAGCGTCGGCGATAAGTAAAATAGCAGGGCTGAGAATAAAGCAATCGCAGCTGTTCCAATCCAGAGGAAAACACCGAGATTGGATACGAACCCATAATAAATATGACAACAATCATCCGAAAACTCTGCTGCCGTTAAAGGGTCAAAAAACATCCACTTCGGTGCCACCCAAGGCTGAAATATCACGATAAAAAGTATGATGAGTGGCACAAGAATGACAGCCATGCCGATCAGCAATCGCAAAGGCTTATTCAGGGTTAGACCTTCATCAGCGCCAAAGTATTTTTGAAAAGACGTCCCAAGCATAGCGTCCTTTCCGTAAAGCCCTGAAATCATTTACGCAGGAATGGATAAAACTTTGTAAAAGTCTAAAACCTCTTCCCCGCGCACCCCTATTGCCCCCATTTGAGTGCATATGGAGTTAAAAACGAAGTTTTCAGGCTTTGGACGTTTGCATTCTATTATTGCTTCCCGATTTGGGAAACAATGTGGGCTACAATCCGCCCATTATATATCGTTGAGATCACGACCTTGAACAGTGAGGATGCGATTGGTGGTAAACATGAATGCACCAAGATCTTGCAACACACTCTGTCGGGTAAACCCCTTCAATAGTTCGATAGCTATTGAAACGGGCTCTATTGTAAGATCGAAAAAAACGCTGTGCTAAATACTGGGGCTAAGGCGTGAAGGCCCGAAAGTGTTGGCGCTCCATACAAACCGTTCGTCTCAATTCAAGCTCGGCGGATACGGACGTCACGCTGTCGTGCTAAGCGAGCCGCTTCATGGTCAATTGCGCTACGGGTGACCGCCCCTTTAGCGGTCAAGGAGGTAGGTTTATGCGCCGCATCATAGCTGGCGCGGGCGGCGTCAATGGTATCGCGGTGCGTTGCGCTCCATTCCAGCAGGGTCTGCAGGGCCGGCAAGAGTGTTCGTCCTAATTCGGTGAGCGTATAGTCTACGCGCGGCGGCACAGTGGCCTGGGCGATCCGTTCGATCAGCCCGTCGCGTTCTAGCCGCCTAAGGGTTTGGGTCAGCATACGTTGGCTCACATCAGGGATGGCGCCGAGTAATTCCGAAAAGCGATGAGACCCAAAAGAGAGGTGAGCCAGCGTAAGCATGGACCATTTGCTCATGTGATGCTGTAGCCGTTCGCGTATCGGGCAAACATCCATTTTGTAAAAAATAGGCGGAGCAATATCGGGGCAGGGATAACGTTTGGGCATAAATTTTTTCGGGCTAGGCTCAAATAAGGCGGGTTGGCTAGAATCATGTCCTGTCAGTCACCTGTCCCTAACGCACAAAAAGTAACCTAAGGCTTAAAGAATTTATGGTGTGATGATCGCGATGCCGGAACGAGACGCCTTCAAGTGCCTGCTCCGCCTTCTTAAAGTGGCAATCTGCATCGGAAGCGTTTGTCGTTTTCTGAGATTAAACGGCATTGCGCTTATCCTTCAATTATTTTGAGAGCTATAAATCTTCTTTGTGAGGCCCTTACTTCCTAAAAGTAACAAAAGCATTTTCAGGTTGAGTCTCAAGAAAAAAATCAACTAAAGCGAGCGCTTTTCGGACTGAAAAAGTTAACTGGGATTTGGCTGATATGGCATAATATCAATGATTTAGCCTAAGAATAAGGTTGATTCGTTAAGGTTCTTGAACCGAAAATGAATATTTATGATTTGTTAAAGATATTTTACAACCAAGCCTAACGTGTTGGTAAGATTTGCCTCGCCTCTGTGTCGGTATGGCATTTCTTGGAAATCATTCTGCGGCTTCTTCTCACCGGTCTCATCGTACTTCACGGGTGCGGCGGGCCTGGCGACGAATGATCGGCATATCAGGCCGCTATCTGGCCGCTGCGACGCTCGCGATCGCGGGGACGACGGCTGTTCACACGCCAGCGCAGGCCACGACCTATACAGAGACGGTGCCCGGCGGAAATGGTGCAATTCCGGACACCTATCCGCCCGTTGGGGGCACAATGTTCGTCCTGATTGGCGCCAACGGCAATATCTACTACCAGTTTGTGAATCCCTCGACACAGTTTCAAGGCTTTCAGAATTCGGGTAGTCCGGCAGCGTTTCGCGGAAATCCGACATTCCAGCTCGGCCCAACGCAAACATTGAATTGTGGGGTTGTGTCCTGTTCGGATTATTTCGGCGGGTCGATCGTTGAAGGCTATGCGCGCCTAACTGCACGTGATGGCGACACCTGCCCAGCCAGTACGGGCAGTTCCGGCGGCAATAACAATTTTGACTATCAAGACATCTCCTTCGAAGTGAACGGCATTACAGTGGGGAGCCTGTCTGATCTTCCGGCCAATTCTGTTCAACGCACAAACTTCGCGGGGACGACGTCCCTCGGCTTTGAAAATTGTTTCCGGAACCAAGGGAGCAGTGAAACCAGTACGGGTTGGTTCGATCTCACGCCTGTTCCGGGACTGCTAAACAATATTTTGACAACGGGGAGCACAACGCCGTTCATTACAGATGTCGACGGGAACGATAATCGCTGGTTCTTCGATGACGGCAACGATGCGACCGGTACGCCGGAAGTCGCGCCCGGCATTGAAATCGTCAAAACTGCGGATCGTACCAGCTATTCAGCCGTGGGGGATGTCGTCAATTACAGTTTTGATGTCCGTAATATTGGCTCGGTAACACTCAACAATATCGTTGTGACGGACAGTTTTATAACGGGCAATGTCTCCTGCCCGCAGACGTCCTTAGTATCTGGCGCGAGTATGACTTGTACGGGTCAACATATTGTGACCCAGCAGAATATCGACGATGACATTGTCTTTGTGAATACGGCCCAGGTGACAGCCAACCCGACCGAAGGTCAGTTGGGGAATGTGTCCGGCACACTCACCATTCCGGGTCCACCCGCGAATAATAGTATGACCCTGACCAAAACGGCTTCGAATGACACAAACGTCAATGTCGGCGATACGATTACCTATACCTATACCGTCACCAATACGGGGAACATCACCCTGGATGATGTCACGGTCAGCGACGTTCACGGCGGTGTCGGGACATTATCGTCTATCTCGCCGTCGCAGCGCGACGACCTTGGCCCTACGCAAAGCCAGATCTTCACCGCCACCTATGTGGTGCAGCAAGGCGATTTGGATGCGGGGGCAACAATTTCTAACACAGCGACCGTGAGCGCGACACCCAAACGCGGCACCGTTGCTGATGTTGATGCAACTGAGACAATTACTCTCGTCGCACCAAACCCAGCAGCAACATTTGCGAAGCTCGCATCCCCGGATAGCGATGCTGAAGAAGGTGACACGATCACTTACACATATACCGTCACAAATACGGGGAATGTGACGCTTAATGCCTCCGTCAGTGATGTGCATTCCGGGACTGGGTCTTTGTCCGCGATTTCCCCCAATAGCCAAACTTTAGCACCCGGCGCGTCCGAAGTTTTCACCGCCACCTATGTGGTGACCCAAGCCGATATAGATGCGCAGACTGATATCAGTAATACTGCCACAGCCGCCTTTACGCCCGCCCGCGGGACCTTAGCGGACATTACAGCCGACGAAACCGTCACTGTCATTGCCCCGGCCCCTGCCGCAACCCTTGTCAAAACCGCAGATCAGACCAGCGGCGCGGATGTGGGCGAGGTTATCACCTACACCTATCGCGTGACGAATACGGGTAATGTGACCCTGTCCGGTTTAAGCGTCTCTGACGTTCATAGCGGGACGGGAACGCTCTCAGCGGTGACACCGTCCAGCGTCACCAGCTTGGCGCCGGGCGCCTTCACGGATTTCACAGCGCAATACACAATCACACAGGCCGATCTGGATGCGGGCACTAATGTTGTCAACACAGCCACGCTGAGTGCGACACCCGCCGCAGGCACGTTAGGGACGGTGACGGATAATGAAACGGTTGCGATGGAAGTGGCGACCCCGTCTATGACGCTGACGAAAACGCCGTCCAGCACGACCAATGCTATGGTCGGCGATACGATTACTTACACCTATGTAGCGCGCAATACCGGCAATACAACTTTGACCAATGTCAGCGTGTCTGACGTGCATGAAGGGGCCGGGACCCTTTCGGCGATTGACCCAGTGAGCGTGAGCAGTCTGGCCCCCGGCGCGACAGCGTCCTTCACCGCGACCTATGTTATCACCCAAGCCGATATTGATGCGGGCACGCCGATTACGAATGTGGCGACGGGCACAGCCACGCCCGCGCGCGGGACCCTAACCGATCCCACAGCCAATGCTTCTGTGACCGTGACTAATGCGGCGCCGGCCATGACGCTGACAAAAACAGCGTCTGCCACCAGCGATGTGGCCGTCGGCGATGTGATCACCTATACCTACCGTGTCACCAATACGGGCAATGTGTCCCTAAGCGCGGTCAGTGTGTCGGACGTGCATAATGGGACCGGCACGTTAGGCACGATTACGCCCTCCAGCGTCGCCACGCTGGCCGTAGGCGATGATGTGACCTTCACGGCGGACTATACCGTGACCCAAGCCGATATTGATGCCGGCACAACCATCAGTAACACGGCCACCGTCTCCGCCACACCGGCTCGCGGTGTTCTGGACCCGGTGTCTGCGAGTGAAACGGTCGATGTTGAGAGCCCAGCCCCTGCCGCGACCCTGGCCAAAGAAGCAGATGTCACAAGCGACGTTGCCGTTGGGGATGTCATTACCTACACATACCGCCTGACCAATACAGGTAATGTCGGTCTAACCAATGCCAGCGTCAGCGATGTCCATAGCGGCAGCGGGACGTTATCTGCGATCACACCGCCCAATGTCGCCAGCCTTGCGCCGGGCGCCGTCGCGACGTTCACCGCGACTTATACAGTAACGCAGGCCGACCTCGATGCAGGAGCGGCCATTACGAATACGGCAACGGCTGCGGCGACACCTGCGGGCGGAACCTTCACCCCGCCGACAGCGTCTGAGTCCGTCACGCTGGAAAGCGCGGACCCGACTGTCGAGCTGACAAAGGTGGCAAGCCCGAATTCGGATCTCGCCGTTGGTGACGTGATTACCTATTCTTATAGTATCACCAATACGGGCAATGTCTCGCTAGCCGATGTGAGCCTCTCGGATGTGCAGGACGGGGCGGGGACCTTAAGCGCAATCTCCCCTGCCAGTGTGACGAGCTTGCCTGTCGGCGCGTCAGCCAACTTTACGGCGACCTATACGGTCGTGCAGGCCGATATTGATGCGGGCTTGCCTTTGAGGAACCGCGCCCAAGTCAGCGCCACCCCTGCGCAAGGCACTCTACCGACCACGACAGTAGATGAGACGGTCACCCTAGAAGGGCCGGCCCCTGAGCTGACCTTTGCAAAGCGCGCGCTGGATACGGATTTTGCCGCGGTGGGCGACATCTTGTCCTATGAATATGACGTCACCAATAGCGGCAATGTGCAAATCACCGGGATTAGCGTCACGGACGATAAAATCGCGTCGGTCAGCTGTCCGGTCACCAGCCTCGCGCCCGGCGCTTCGATCACCTGTACGGCGGATTACCCGGTGGATCAGGACGATCTCAACAATGGGTTTGTCACGAATAATGCGAGTGTCTCGGGCACACCGTCTGGCGGCACACTTGTCCCGCCAACCGACACTGTGACCGTCAACGGCACGCAGTCCCCCGCCCTGACCATCAATAAGCGCGCGACGACCACAACCTATGCAGCGGTCGGCGATACGCTCAGCTATGCCTATGATATTACCAATACGGGGAATGTTGAGATCACGGGAATCAGCGTTTCGGATGACCGGATCGCGACGGTCACCTGTCCCCTCACGACCCTAGCGCCCGGCGCGTCAACGACGTGCACCGCTACGGATACGGTGACGCAGATGGACCTGGATAATGGCTCGGTTACGAACATTGCGAGCGTGTCCGGTACGCCGGCAGGTGGAACACTGTCTTCGCCGTCTGATACGGAAACGGTCAGTGCGGATCAGATGCCAGGGCTTAGCCTTGTTAAAACGGCGCGCACCGGAACGGTCGCGAGCCTTGGGCAGATCATCACCTACGACTTTACTGTGACCAATACGGGCAATGTCACACTGACATCCACCATTTCTATCGATGATGATAAAGTTCAGCCGCCGCGCGCCGTCATCTGTGACGCGCTGCCCACAGGCGGTCTGGCCCCCGGTGGGACGCTGGCATGTACGATGGATTATGAAGTCCGGCAGGATGATCTGGATGCCGGGTCGATCACGAATACGGCGCGCGCCACAGATGGCACAACCACCTCGGCAGATGCGTCAGAGACTGTGACCGTTACGCAAAGCCCGGCCTTGAGCCTGACAAAAGACGCCGATGAAGCCGGTTTCGATACGGTCGGTGATACGCTGACCTATCGCTACACACTCTCGAACACAGGCAATGTGCGCATTAGCGATATTAGCGTCACAGATGACCGGATCAGCACAGTCAGCTGTGCGGTCGCTGGGCAGGGTAATGGCGACACCGTGCTGGATCCCGGTGAAACGGTGATTTGTACGGCGACAGATACGGTCACGCAGGCTGATCTGGATGCGGGCTCTGTTACCAATAATGCTGAAGCCACCGGTACGCCAGCGGGCGGCACGCTGACCCCGGCGACTGCAACAGAGACGGTTGAAGCGGATCAACAGCCCAGCCTGAGCCTCGTCAAAACCGCCAATGACACGCGGTTTGACGCCGTCGGGGATGAGCTGAGCTATGACTATACCGTGACCAACACCGGCAATGTTCGCGTCACAGATCTAGTCGTGACCGATGACAAGATCGACACGGTCACCTGTGATGTGGCCGCGCAAGGCAATAATGATAGCGCCTTGGATCCCGGCGAGCAGGTGGTGTGTACGGCTACCTATAGCGTGACCCAAGCTGATATTGATGCGGGCGAAGTGACAAATCTGGCAGAAGCGTCCGGGACGCCAGCGGGCGGCACACTCGATCCGGCCGGGGACAGCGCAACTGTTAATGCGGATCAGCAGCCCAGCCTCGATGTTGTCAAGACAGCGACCAATGTGAATTTTGAACTGCCTGGCGATGTGGTAGACTACGAATATGTCGTCACCAATACGGGCAATGTCACGCTGACGGCCCCGATTACCGTGTCGGACAATTTGATTGCCTCTGTGTCCTGTCCGGCTTTGCCAGCGGACGGTCTGGTGCCCAGCGCGAGCTTGACCTGTACGGCGAGCTATACGGTCACACAGGCGGACTTGGACGGCGGGCAGGTGACAAATCTGGCCACAGCGACGGACGGCACGACCACATCCCCACAAACCTCAGAGACGATCCCGGCTGATCAAAATCCGGCCCTCTCGGTCGTGAAAGAGGCGGTCACGACAGACTTTGACGCAGCGGGCGATGTGCTGACTTATCGGTTTACTGTCTCGAATGACGGGAACCTGACCCTGACCGGTACGACGCGGGTCGAGGACGACAAGATCGGCACCATTGATTGTGTGGTTGGGAACTTTACGCCCGGAACGACCCGGATTTGTACGGCGGATTATACCGTCACACAGGCGGACTTGGATGCGGGTTTTGTCACCAATCAAGCCTTTGCGCAAAACGGCACCCTTGTCTCTGCGCCTGTCACGGAAACGGTGACGGCCACAACAACGCCCGGCGTTGAGATCACAAAGCGCGCTCTAGACACAACCTTTGCGGCGGCGGGCGATACGCTCCGTTTTGAGTTTGATGTGGTCAATACGGGCAATGTGACCCTCAGTTCTGTCAGCGTCACGGACCCGCTGATCCCAACCCTGACTTGCTCGACGACGACACTCGCCCCCGGCGCGAGCCAGACCTGTTCGGGGTCTTATACGCTCCGCCAGGTGGATATTGATCGCGGTTCTCTCACCAACAGTGCGGATGTCAGTGCGACACCGCCGTCTGGTGCGCCCATAGCAGACGCAGATAGTGTCACGGTCACGGGGTCCACCGTGACGGATGTGCGCTTTGCGAAACGCACCCTCAGCACAGACTTTGCTCAAGCAGGTGACGTTCTGGCCTATGAGTTTGATGTTGAAAATATCGGGACGACGACCCTGTCCAACATTGCGGTGACAGACCCGCTCGCCGGGACAGTAACCTGTCCGCTCACGACGCTCGCACCGTCAGCCAGCATGGTGTGTACCGCCAGCTATACGGTGAACCAGACCGATGTAGATCGCGGCTCTGTCGAAAATAACGCGACGCTGGCTGCGGATGGCCCTGACGGTTCGGCGCTGCCAGAACAGATGAGCTCGGTCACTGTGGACGGGACGCGGACGCCTGGCCTAAGCCTTGAAAAAACCAGCGCGCAAGCTGGGTTCGCGGCTGTGGGCGATGTGCTCAACTATGAGTACCGCCTGGTCAATACGGGCAATGTGGTCCTGACGGACCTAGCGGTCAGTGATGATCGCATCGCCACCGTGAGCTGCCCCGTCACGACATTAGCGCCCGGAGAGGTCGTAACTTGTACGGCGAGTGATACAGTCTCGCAGGAAGATCTTGATGCAGGCTCTGTCACGAATAATGCCAGCGCCTCTGCGACCCCACCGACAGGGACGACGCTCACCCCGCCAGCGGACAGTGTCACGATCGACGCTGATCAACAGCCCGCTTTGAGCCTTTTGAAAACGGCCTCACGCAGCCAAGTCGACCGCGTCGGTGACGTGATCGATTATAGCTACACAGTCACCAATGCCGGTAACGTCACGATCACAGATCCCGTGTCGATCACCGATGACCGGATTAGTGTGTCCTGTCCGGCTCTGCCGTCCACGGGTCTGGCGCCCGGAGCGAGCTTAAGCTGTACGGGCACGGATATCGTCACGCAGGCAGATTTAGACGCGGGCGCGGTCACAAATACCGCCTCGGCGTCGGACGGCACGACCACATCCCCTGATGTGAGCGAGACCGTCACAGTCGATCAAACCCGCAGCCTCGCCATGACGAAAACTGCCGACCCACAGCGCTTCGACACTGTGGGCGAAACGGTGAGCTATGATTATGTGGTCACCAATACGGGGAATGTCAGCCTGACGGATGCGCTAACGATTAGCGATGACCGGATCACGGTCAGCTGTCCGGCCCTGCCGACAGGCGGTTTGGCCCCCGGGGCGAGCCTAACCTGTACGGGGACCGATACGGTCACCCAAGCCGATCTGGATAATGGACAGATCACAAACAGGGCGACGGCAACCAGCGGCACAACGAATAGTCCAGAGGTCACAGAAGTGGCAAGCGCGGACGCCCAACCGGCTTTGGGTCTGGATAAGCGCGCGCTGGCGTCTGATTTTGACGCGGCCGGCGACCGGATTGAGTATGCCTATGACGTGACCAATTTGGGCAATGTCACAATCACCGACGCGATTAGTGTCTCCGATGATAAGATTGCGAGCGTGTCTTGCCCAGCGCTGCCTTTGGCCGGTCTCGCGCCCGGAGCGACGCTGACCTGTACGGCGATCTATACGGTCACCCAAGCCGATGTGGATGCGGGCTCCATCACCAATCTGGCGACGGCCAGCATTCCGGGTACGGCTTCGCCGCAAGTCTCAGAAACCGTGACCGGGATCCAGAGCCCAGCCCTGTCCGTGACGAAAACGGCGCTCAGCGGATCTTATGATACGGTCGGGGATATCCTCGCTTACCGCTATGATGTGCGAAACACCGGCAATGTGACCCTCAGCGGCTCTGTTACAGTGGCGGACGACAAAATCCCGGCCGTGTCCTGCCCGGCTCTGCCGATGGCGGGTCTGGCGCCGAATGAGACCCTGACCTGTACGGCGACCTATGTGGTGACACAGGCCGATATTGATGCGGGCGCGATCACGAATATTGCGACTGCCAGCAGTGGCGGGGTGAGTTCGACACCGGACACAGCGACGGTGAATGCTGTGCAGGGGCCTGCTTTGTCGATTGTCAAACGGTCGCTGGCCCAGACTTTCAACATGCCGGGTGAGATCATCACCTACGAATATGATGTGACCAATGCGGGGAATGTGACCCTGAATGATCCCATCTCAGTTACGGATAATAAGATCGCAACGGTTAGCTGCCCGGCTTTACCGAGCGGCGGCCTTGTGCCCGGCGCGACGATCACCTGTTCAGGCGACTATAGTGTCACCCAAGCGGATATTGATGCAGGCTCTGTCGCAAACTTAGCCTCCGCGACAGACGGCACGGTGACATCGCCAACGGTTGAAAAACGCGTCTTCGCCACGCGCACGTCGGAACTCGTGATCGACAAGACCGCGACCGTGGTTAACTTCACCCTGCCGGGTGACATTGTCACTTACCAATATGTCGTCACCAATGCCGGTAATGTCACGGTCACGACGCCGATTAGCGTGAGTGATAACCGGATCAGTTCGGTGGATTGTCCGGCCTTACCTGCCGGCGGTCTAGCGCCCGGCGCGTCCCTGACCTGTACGGCGGACTTTGTTGTTGTCCAAGACAATCTGGATGTCGGCGTGGTGACAAATATTGCCACGGCTACAGACGGTGTTGTGACCTCAGCCCCGGACTCAGAGACCATTCCCGCGATGGCAAACCCGGCGTTGGAAGTCCGCAAGTCCACGACGGCCACGTCTTACGCGACCGTTGGGGAGGTCATTAGCTATACGTTCGAGATCGAGAACACAGGGAACGTCACCCTGACCAATACGGTCCAAGTCATCGATAATAAGATCGGTGCGATTGATTGCTTTACCGGGAATTTGATCCCGGGTCAGATCGAAACCTGCAGTGCCAACTATACGGTCACGCAGGCCGATATTGATAATGGTAGCCTGACCAATGATGCCTATGCGGAACATCCGCGCGCTTCGTCCCCACCGGTCTTTGTCACGATCCCAGCGGATCAAACGCGCAGCCTTTCCATGGTCAAGACGGCGGACCGCGCCCAATTTGCTAGCGTGGGTGAAACGATCGCCTACCAATATGTTGTCACCAATGATGGCAATGTGACCGTCACTTTGCCGATTGAGATTACAGATGACCGCATTGCTTCCGTCAGCTGTCCCTCCTTGCCCGTAGGCGGCTTAGCCCCTGGCGCGTCGCTGCTCTGTACAGCGACGGATACAGTGACACAGGCGGACCTTGACGCCGGTGCGATTACAAACTTGGCGACAGCCCAGTCCGGCTCTGCCGTCTCGCCTCAAGTCAGCGAAACCGTCAATGCCAATCAAATGGCGGCGTTGGATCTTGAGAAAATTGCGCGCAGCACAGACTTCACAGCCGTTGGCGATACGCTCAGCTATGACTTCATCGTCACCAATAGCGGCAACGTGACCGTCACCGCGGCCGTGTCTATTAACGATGACCGGATCGGGACAATCGCCTGTCCAGCTCTGCCGAGTGGCGGATTGGTTCCGGGCGGAACATTGCTTTGCACGGCGACAGATACGATTAGCCAAGCCGATCTCGATGCGGGATCCGTGACCAATACGGCCACAGTCAGCGACGGAACAACGATCAGCGATCCCGTCAGTGAAACGATCACCGGGACGCAATCGCCCCATCTGTCCATGACGAAGACAGCGCTCGATACAAGCTATGCTGCCGTCGGCGATACGCTCCGCTATGAATTTGTCATCACCAACTCCGGCAATGTGACGGTGACAAGCGCCTTAAGCATCACGGATGACCGCATTGGTGCGGTAAGCTGCCCGAGCCTACCGACAGGCGGTTTGGCGCCCGACGATACATTGACTTGCACGGCAACGGATACGATCAGCCAAGCCGATCTGGACGCAGGCTTTGTGACGAATACGGCCACAGCCACAGACGGGACCAGCACATCGGATCCTGTCAGTGAAACCGTCAGTGCCGACGAACAGCCGGGCTTGAGCGTTGTGAAAACGGCGCTGAACAAAGACTTCGATATGGCCGGCGAGACGCTCGATTATGAATATGTTGTCTCTAACACGGGCAATCTGACAATCACGCAGGCCATTGCGATCACCGATGACCGCATTCCGGATGTGTCCTGTCCAGCGCTGCCAAGTGGCGGTCTTGCCCCTGGTGCGTCTATCACCTGTACGGGGACTGACACCGTTGTGCAGGCGGATGTCGACGCTGGGTTCGTGACGAACATTGCGAGTGCGACGGACGGCACAACGACATCCCCAACAGAAAGCGCCACCGTCAATGGGTCGCAAACACCGGACTATACGGTTGATAAGCGCGCCCTGACCAGCAGCTATGACGCAGTTGGTGAGACCCTGTCTTATGAGTTCGTCATCCGCAATACGGGCAATGTTAGCCTGACGGATGTCGCGACGATTGAGGATGATAAAATCGGCACGATCGCGTGTCCGGCTGTGCCGAGCGGCGGGCTTGTCCCGGGTGCGACCCTGTCCTGTTTGGCGGATTATGCGGTCATGCAATCGGACCTGGATGCGGGTGAGGTGACAAATATCGCCACCGCGCGTGTCGGCACGCTCGACCCTTCTGCGCCGGATCAAGTGACGATCACGGGTGAACAATTACCCGCTCTGACCCTTGTGAAGAGCGCGGGCGCCACGGCGTTGACTGGGGCGGGGCAAGTCGTGACCTATACCTATGACGTCATCAATAGCGGGAATGTCACGCTGAGCGATCCGATTACTGTATCAGATGATAAAATCGACACGGTTACATGTCCGACTGATCCGTTGGCTCCGGGTGAAAGCCTGAGCTGTACGGCCGACTATACGGTCACCCAAGCGGATATGGACGCGGGATTCGTCACGAATATCGCGTCCGCTACCAGCGGCGATACGACGTCAGAGGCGGTGAGCGTGACGGTCGAGGCGGATGTCGCCCTCGGCTTGGAGTTGGTCAAACGCGCCACGACTGACACATTTATGATGGTCGGGGATACGGTGTCTTACGCTTATGACGTCACGAATACGGGCAATACGACCCTCACTGAAGCTGTGAGTGTGACAGACGATAAGATTGCGGCGGTCAATTGCCCATCGACCCTGCTGGCACCGGGCGAAAGCCTGACTTGTACGGCGGATTACAGCGTCACACAGGATGATCTGGATGCGGGCCAAGTGACGAACTTAGCGACGGCGACATCTGGGGACAGCGCGTCGCCTGAAGTCTCGGAAACGGTGGAGGGTAATCGCGAGCCGTCACTCAGCCTGACGAAATCGGTCGCCGAGACCACGCAAGTCGCCGGCCCGATCTTTGACATCACTTACACGCTGGACCTTCTCAATGATGGGAATGTCACGCTGAATGATTTGTCCGTGACGGATGATCTGCGCGCGACCTTGGCGCCCGCAGTGATCTACGCGACGCCAGAGGTCACAGTGGACGGCCTGACCGGCGGAACTGCCAACGCCGCCTATGACGGTGCGGATGACACAGAACTGCTCTCCGGTAGCTCGGTTCTCGGCGTGGGGGAGAGTGCGACGATCACGATTGCGGTGCGCATTGATATTAGTGCGGCGGGTCCGGCGCAGGGGAATACGGCCAATGCTGACGCGATAGAATTGCCCGAGCCTGTGCGATCTGACGATCCGACTGTGACGCCTGATACGTCGACAGACGTCAACCCAACGCCTCTCACGTTGCTCGACACAGATGGGGACGGCGCGCCAGACGGCTTTGAAAGCGGGACAGAGGACCGCGACGGCGACGGCATTGTTGACTCAGCGGATTATGATCCGACCGGTTATTTCTACTGCGAAGAAAATGGGGACATTCTGTCCGGCGGTCGCATTGCGGTCTCCGGCCCGGCAGGTCGCAATGATGCGATTGGAACGGCCAACAACATCGTTATTGTCCGTGATGGGTCTGATGGTTTCTATCAGTTCTATGTGACGGCCCCCGGCACTTACGAAATGGAGCTGACTTATCCGGCATCTGGTGTGCCAAGCACGGACCGCCTAGCCGAAACCGATGTGTTGGATGCAACCTCGCTTCTACCCGCGAACCCGGCCGTGTTGGGCAGTTCCGAAGTTGGCACAACGAGCCGCTTGGCGGATGAATCGCTCACCGCCAATCCGCGCTTCTACACGCAGTTTGATTTCGAAGCGGGCGATCCGACGATCCTGACCAATAATATTCCGCTCAAAAACTGCGGTGTGCCCGCCATTAATGTCACGAAGACCGTGCTGAACGGCCCGGATGTCATGGCCGATGGTCGTCAAGCGCTGACCTATGCGCTGGCGCTCGATAATAGCGGCGAAACGATCGTGAATAATGTCGCCATAAGCGATGATCTGGGCGCGGTGTTTGGCCCGGATAATGTTGAAGTCCTGGCCACGCGGATCACGCCTGAGGACAGCGCTTATACGGCCTCGCTCAACCCGCTCTTTGACGGAACAAGCGATACAGACCTGTTGGTAGACAATGTCAGCGTTGAGATTGGCGATAGCTTTACAGTTGAGCTCGACCTCGCCGTGAACCCGCAAGTTGCGGGCGATTACACGAATGTGGCGACAGTCTCTGCCGAAGGCCCGCTGGACGGCGCCGGGATCAGCGCGACGGATGATGCCCTGATCGAATTGCTGCCACTGTCTGATGCCAGCCAGCTGGTCGTGACAAAAACGGCGCAGCCACGCACGGTGCAGATCGGTGATCCGGTCCTGTATCAGATCGCGGTGACGAATGAATCGCTGTCCACCATGACCGATATTCGGATCACGGACCGCCTGCCCGATGGCTTTGCCTATGTGCCGGATACCGCCTTTGTGTCAGACGGCGGCGATGCGGTCGCCGCTGTGCCAAGCGTGCCGAGCCGCGGCGTGCTCAACTGGGATGTGGTGCAAGGCGGTGTCATGCCACTCGATAGCCTCGCGCCTGGCGAAACGTTGACCTTCAGCCTGCGCTTATTGGCCGGTCCGAACGTTGAGTTTGGCGCGCATGAGAACCAGGCGTTTGCGGAAAGCCTCCGCGATGGCTCTCGCTCTGACATCGCCACAGCCGTGGTCGATTATATCCCGGAGCCGAGCTTTGACTGTACGCCGGTTATTGGTCGCGTTTATGATGACGTGAACCGTAACGGCTACCCCGATGAGGGTGAGCCGGGTCTGCCGGGCGCGCGTTTGGCGACGGTCAATGGCGATATCATCACGACCGATGAATTTGGTCGCTACCATATTCCATGCGCCGCCATCGCCAATCCGGAACGCGGCTCGAACTTCTTGCTCAAGCTCGACGGTCGCTCCTTGCCGCTCGCCTATGGCGTGACGACGGAAAACCCACGGGTTGTCCGCGCCACACGCGGCAAGTTCGTCAAGATGAACTTCGGCGCGGCCCATCGCCCGGCGGTTCGCCTCGACCTCTTTGCCGCTGATTTTGTGGCAGGCGAAGAGGCGGAAACTCTACTGCCAGAAGCGATCACCCGCATGGCGTCCGTGATGGCGCAGGTGACCGATACAGAACGTGGTCTGATCGTCTATCACGCGGCGGAAGGTGAACGGGTGGAATCCGCCCAAGCCCGACTGCAGACAGGTCTGTCAACGCTTCGCGCCATGAGCACGGGTCTGGTCGATATAGCCTTGCAAGCCGATTGGGGTTCACAGCGTCCGTTTGAAACGCATGAGCGTGAGGACGGCGAAAACGAAACGCTGCGTGTGGCCGGTCAGTTCTTTGACGCCGAAACGATCGAGGATCGCGATGCGACCAACCGTTCGCGTGTGCGCTTTGCCGAAGGCGATGATGGAACTTTGATGCGCCAGGCCGAGACAGACCTGGCAGAGGACGGCTTTGGGCAGCGCTATGATGGCGACGATCCGGTCTCTGATGGCCCGAGTGTGGGTCGCCGCGCGAACGGGCCGGATGAAAGCACGCGCCCGAACCGCCTGATGCGCTGGCTCGACTGGGGCAATGTGACGACGGCTTATGTGGATGCGATGGAGGTCGAAACGACAGTCACCGCGCTGGATAATTATAAGCGTCTCAATGCTCGCGCCAATGTGGTCTCGGGCGAAGCGTCTCGCGAAATCCAGGTAGAGACCTACTGGAATTATGATCACTATATTGACCGCGCAGAAATCCGCCTGTTCGAAGCCGGCCGCACAACCCGTGGCGAGCCCATCGCGATAGCGACTGTGGTAGACAGCGCGGCGCGGCTGCCCGTTACCGTTGATATGGTCGGGATGGAGTTGGACTATGTCCTGCGCGCTTATGCCGACGACGGTAGCTTTGATGAAACGGCACCGCGTTCGCTCTCAATCGGCGATCCGGAGTTTGACCTGACGCCCGAAGACTGGGCCGCACAATTCGGCTCTGCTTTTGGGCAAGACAGCTTGCGGGTTGATCGCATTCGTACACCGGGCGGCACGGTCCGTGTTTATGGACGCAATGTTGCAGCGAATACCGTGACCGTTATGGGTCAGACAGTGCGCGTCGATGCAGACGGTCAGTTCGTGGCCGAGCAGATCCTACCAACAGGTCTGCAAACGGTGAGCGTCGAAGCTGACAATGGTTACCGCATGATCCGCCCCGTAGAGGTGAAGGCCAAAGACACGTTCGCGGTCGGTCAGATTGAAGCGACCGTGGGTGAAGGCGTTGACGGCGAGAGCTTTGAAGAAGGACGTGTGGCGTTCTATGTCCGCTCACGACTGAATGATCGCTGGGCGGTTACAGCCACGGCCGATACAGGTGAGGCGGGTCTATCCAATCTGCTGTCTGGTTTGGACGATAAGGATGTGAACGGCCTGCTGCGGCGTCTGGATCCGGATCGCTATTACCCAACCTATGGCGATGACAGCGTCATCGAACAGGATGCGCCGACCAATGGTCGGGTCTATGCCCGCGTGGAACGCGACGATGACTACCTTCTCTGGGGAAATTACCAGACGCAATTCACGGACACAGAGTTCGGTCGCGTCCGCCGCACACTTTATGGGGCGAAACTACGCTGGGATGGTGGCGGTCTGCCGACAAGCTATGGTGATGAGCGGACAGAGTTGACGGCGTTTATCGCGGAAGGCGGATCGCGTCAGGGACGAGACGTCCTGCGCGGTACGGGGGGCTCGGTCTATTACTTGCGCCATGGCGATATCGCGATTGGATCCGAAGTGGTCCGTGTGGAAACGCGTGACAGTGTTTCGGGCCTTGTGACCGAGAGCCGCCGCCTGACCTATGGCACGGACTATGATCTCGACTTTATCCAGGGTCGTATTCTGCTAACGCAGCCGCTCGGCTCCACGCAAGACGATGGCCGTCTCTTCCGGGATGGTGATCTGTCCGGCAATGAAAGCGTGCTGGTTGTCGATTATGA
>CAWUKE010000006.1:0-34560 GCA_963922935.1 uncultured Alphaproteobacteria bacterium
TGTTATCGGACTGCCGTTGCTCAGCATGTTTCACATTTGTTCTCCCTGCGCAACAAAAAAGAACAAAAATGGAACAGGAATTAAGTCTTAAGGCACAATATATTGTGCCTTCTAGACTCTAAATTGTCTCACATATAGCTTATATTGTGCCAAATTATTTTCAGACTGAAGCCAATTCGGAGGCTTTTCTCGCGGTTTCCGCAGAATTCTCATGCTTTTGAGTCGAAACTTCGCGCATTGAATGGGACTATAAATGCGGACAAAGCCGCCCTCAAGAAACAGACGCTTCCCCGATTTCGGTTTTCACTTTCTCCGCCAGCTCGGCGAGCGTGAAGGGCTTGGGCAAGAAAGTGACGTCCGGTTCTTCGGCTAACAAATCAGAAAACTTCTCTGCGGCATATCCGCTGATAAATACAATACGCGCATCACCCAGATAGGACCGTCCAGCCCGTAGCAAACCTGGCCCATCAAGACCCGGCATCACCACGTCCGACAAGAGCATATCAAAGGGCGTTTCCGTATCTTCTAGGATTTCGAGCGCCTCTTCCCCATCTTCAGCTTCCACCACTGTATAGCCTCGCTTGCGCAAGCTCTTGGCGGCGATAACACGAACGCTGGCTTCATCTTCAACGAAAAGAATGTGGCCTTGCCCGGCCAAATCGGCAGGCTTTCGTTCTACCTTAGCTGGAGCGGAGGCTGCGGCCGCAGTCTCTTCAGCATCGAGCTCTGGGGCGGCTGGCAGGTAGATGTTGAAGGTCGTCCCCTCACCCAACACACTCTCAACTGACAAATGTCCGCCGCTTTGCTGAATCACACCATAAACGGTTGCCAACCCTAGGCCCGTACCCTTGCCTTGATCTTTTGTTGTGAAAAACGGCTCGAATATCTTGGCCTTAACGGCATCCGTCATACCCGTGCCTGTATCGGCGACGCTAATCAGGACGAGATCATCTGTTGGAAACGACTCCAGGGCTTTTAAGAGCGTTGCATCCTCAATTGTGCTGCGATCTAAGCGTTCGCTTGTGATCGCAATCGTTCCGCCCCCTTGGGCTTCCATGGCATCGCGCGCATTCACGCATAGGTTCATAATCACATTATCAAACTGGCTTTTATCAGCCATGACAGGCGGCAGATCGCGGGCGTGAGACAAGGTCAGTTGCGCTTGACCGCCGAGGGTTTGCTTCAAGGTCAGATACATGTCTGACAAAGCCTCAGACACATCCAGACGTTCGGCCCGCCGGGTTTGTTGACGCGAAAAGGCGAGCAACTTTTTGACCAAAGCCGCAGCTCGCGCGCCTGTTGCGTTAATGCTTTGAAGCTCCGGATAGCTCGGATCGCCAACTGGATGGCGCTGAAGTAATTCGTCGGTGTTTAATCGAATAGCGGTCAGTAGATTGTTAAAGTCATGGGCAACACCCGCCGCTAACTGCCCAATCGCTTGCAGCTTCTGGCTTTGGCGAAGTTGATTTTCAAGAGAGCGCCGGGCGCTGACATCGATCAAGTAAACCGCTAATTGGGTCGGCTGCTGAGCGTTACTGACGAAATAGAGGGCCACTGGAAGCGGGTTTTCTCCAGCCAGAGTAACATCAATCGCATCCCCTTGAACAACATCCGCGAAGGACTTCCCCGCCAAGGGCACACCCGCCGCTCCGTCAAATAGGTCTAAGAAAGGAAGACCCATCACATCGTTCAAGCCTGACATCGTCTTAAACACAGCGTTTGCATCTGTAACTTTCGCATCAGCGAAACTCGTTCCGTCAATACGCAAAACCCCAAACGGAATGGGCGCAGCCGTTGACGACAATAATGCGGCAGCACTCACAGACGGCTCGTCCGTCACGGGCGTCGTGCGAGAGGGCACAGGCTTTGCCGCATGCCCGTGTAAAGCCACAGAGGCGACAAGTTCCCCTCTATCCGTTGCATTCCACCGCGCAATTAAAACAGCCGGCGTGACGACCCCCTTGCGTGTGATAATGCGCGTATCACTGCGTACCGTTTTCCCGTGAGACGCCTCACCGCCCAAGAGAATATCCGGTTCCTCTAGAAACTCATTTATGTGCGCGGGCGACAACGCGTCTGGCCCGCCGAGCCAGCGCTCGAGCCTTTCATTTATCGATAGAACACGACCGTCTTGCGTGGCAGAAAAAAGCCCGACTGGGGCGCGCGCTAAAATCGCCGTCATATCATCGGCGTCGGCGATCTCATCCACTTGCCACAGCAACTCCGAGCCATTCTCCGCTAGGCGCGTCACCGTGATCCGAAAGCGAGACAGCGTTCCGTCTGGTAGAATGAGATTTAACTCCTCGGCCGCTTTCTGCGTTTCAGGGTTCATATTATGCAGGCGAAAGATCGCTGCAGACCCTTCGGGCTGGTTGGTTTGAAATAAGCGATCAACGGGCGGCGGCGTGTCAGCAACCATGGCGACATCCAGCTTGCGCGCCACCTCCCGGTACGCCCGGTTGGCATGAACAGGTTGATGATCCGGTCCGCGCGTTATCAGTTGGGGGCGCACAGACTCGAAAAATGCATTGGCATAAACGGCGTCTCGGCGGGCCGTGCGTCGATCAGCCTGTTCGCCAGACCGGATAATGATCAGAAGTCCAACAAAAAACAGCGCCGCCATTGTCGAGGCCCCAACGACCAAGACCTTTAACCCCGACGTCATCTCGTCCCAGAAAAGGAGCGACCACGATACGCCAACCACGACAATTCCCAGTAAGAGGATCAGGCCCGCCCATGTTGTGAAGCGGCGTCCCGCATCCGCTTTTGGCGGGGGCAAATAGTCTATCCTGTCGACTTCCCTATTCATTATGTTTTCGCCTAAGTCGGTATTTGTCGCCTAATCAGCGTCTGGATAAAGAATCGCTGGGTGTTTGACTTTCATGATGCAAGTTTCGAAAGCGTCGTCCATGACGATGTTACGATTCCGGCATTTCATTCCCCTTTTCGTGGCCGCTATTTTAGCCTCCACAACACTCCCCGCTTGCACAGGATCAGGTCAAAAGGTCAACCGTGCGGCCTTAGTTGAAGCGGAAAGTGCCCGACTGAATAGTTGGTTTGCGGCCCGCTACCGTGACAGCCTTGCCCGTTCGCCCATGAGCCGCACCTATTTGGGCGAAACAGACGGACGCGATAAACTCGACGATATCAGCCAACTTGCCTTGGAAGAAGAAGCGGCACTGCGCCGAAACTGGCTGGAAGAGTTGCGCCGGGACTTTGATGTCGATCGCCTCGATCCCCAAACCCGCCTGTCTTACAGCTTGTTTGAGCATGCGCAGAGAGACTGGCTCGAAACCTATTCCGTTAGCCAAAACGATTATGTCTTCCAGCATATGAGTGGACCGCATAGCCGTCTGCCGAGCTTTATGATCAACTTTCACTCGATCAGTAACGAGCAAGACGCACGCGATTATATTGCCCGTTTGGAGGCTTTCGATGTTTATCTCGGGCAGGCCGAAGATCGCGCCCGCTCACAAGCCAATGCGGGCGTCCTGCTCCCCCGCTTTGTCTACGAAAAGGTCAGTGGGCCATCACGGGCCGTCATTACGGGCGCACCTTTTACCGAGGGCGACGATAGTCCTCTCCTCGCTGACTTTCGCGCGAAAGTCTCGGGCCTCGCCAATGCAGACAGCTTGATCGAAGAGGTAGAAGCCGCCCTGCTCTCATCCGTTCAGCCAGCTTACCTCTCACTCCTCAAAATGTTTGAGGAGCATGCAGCCATAAGCACGACGGATGATGGGGCCTGGAAGCTACCGGACGGGGACGACTATTACGCGATCCGGCTTAATCACTACACGACGACAAGTCTGAGTGCGGACGAAATTCATGAGATTGGATTGCGCGAGGTCGCGCGCATCCAAGATCGCATGGCTGAGATTATGGAACGGGTGGAGTTTGAAGGATCGCTGCAGGATTTCTTCCAATTCCTGCGCTCAGACCCGCAATTTACCTATTCAAATGATGAGGAAGGCCGAACCGCCTACATCACGGACGCTACGAAAATAATAGACGATATACGGGGCGAGTTGGACGCTTTATTCTTCACCAAACCCAAAGCGAATATGATCGTTAAACGCGTGGAACCTTTCCGGCAGGCGACGGCCTTTGGCGCCTTTTACGATGCGCCCGCCCTCGATGGGTCTCGCCCAGGCACCTATTACATCAACCTGAAAGATATGGCCGATCAGCCAAAATTCCTACAACAAGCCCTCGCCTATCATGAAGGTATTCCGGGGCATCATATGCAGATCGCCATCGCGCAAGAACTTCAAGGTCTTCCTAAATTTCGCACCCTGGGTGGCCACACATCCTATATTGAAGGCTGGGCGCTTTACGCCGAAGAAATTCCCAAAGAGTTGGGGCTTTACACAGATCCTTACAGCGAATTTGGACAACTCGGGATGGAAATCTTCCGTGCGGCGCGATTAGTTGTCGATACGGGTATCCATGCCAAAAAGTGGACGCGTGAAGAAGCGGTTCAATTCTACCTTGAAAACATCCCCAATCCGGAAGGTGATGTGCGTGCAGAAATTGATCGTTATATCGTCTGGCCCGGCCAAGCGACGGCTTACATGATTGGAAAACTGAAAGTCATCGAACTGCGCAAACGCGCAGAAGACAGCTTAGGCGAAGACTTTGATATTCGCGCCTTTCATCACGCCGTCTTGACAAATGGGTCCGTTCCGCTCGACATCCTCGAAGACAATATTGTTCGCTACATCGCTCAAGCGAAAACAAACAAATAGAGACGAAAGCTCCGCTAAAATGAAAACTCTTGCTGCAACGCTTTTGGCCAGCACGGCCCTCTTCGGACTTATGGCTTGCTCTCAGCCCGCCAACACAGAAACCCAGGCGTCGACGTCTACGGCCGAAACGGTCTCAACAGAACAAGCGACGCAGGTCTTCAATGACTGGCTGGAACGACGTTTCGAAGAGGAAGTCCAAGACAGTCCGGAATTCCTGGCACAGCTTGGGCGCAAAGAGCGCTACGACGAATGGGATGATGAGACAAAGTCGGCCTGGCTGGAACAGATGGACCGCACCAAAAGTGATCTCGACTATCTTCAAACCGTTGATGTGTCCGCGTTGGATGCGGACGCGCAACTCTCGCACGCCCTCTACCTAAAGAACGCTGAACAGGCGATCGAAGGTATGCGTTTCTACGGTTACGGCTATCCATTCAACCAGATGTTCGGCACCCATAGCGGCATCCCGACTTTCCTCCTCAACAATCACCGTGTCAGCTCGCTGGAAGATGCAGAAGCTTATGTGAAACGTTTAGAACGAATTCCTGGAAAGCTAGACCCTGTCATACAACGATCAGCCGAAAGCTTTGATCGTGGCATCTTCCCGCCAAAATTTGTCTACGCCCACGTCTTGCGCGACATTGATAATATAACCTCCGGCCTGCCGTTTGACGCCGATGGGGACCTCAATCTGATGCTCGCAGATTTCCAAAAGAAGGTCGATGCGCTTGGTCTTGATGACGAAACACGAGAAGCCCTCTTCACAGCGGCTTCCAAAGCCATGCAAGATCAAGTCGGCCCGGCCTATGCACGCCTACGGGCCGAAATGGTCCGGCAGCAAGATGCTGCCACGACGGATGACGGGGTCTGGAAGCTACCAGATGGCGACGATTTCTACACCTATCGCTTAAAGATGATGACGACGACGGACCTCACGGCGGATGAGATCCATGATATCGGTCTGCGAGAAGTCGCCCGGATTCATGCCGAAATGCGCGCCATCATGGAACAGGTCGAATTTGAAGGCTCGCTGCAAGACTTCTTCGCTTTCATGCGGACGGATGAGCAGTTTTACTATCCCAACACACCTGAAGGAAAGCAGGCCTATCTGGACGAAGCGACCGCTCTAATTGATACGATCAGTGAAGTTCTACCCGACTATTTTAACCGGATGCCACAGGCGGCGTTAGAGGTTCGAGCAGTGGAACCTTTCCGCGAAAAGTCAGCCGGCAAAGCGTTTTATTCCCGCCCGGCCGCCGATGGCTCTCGTCCTGGCTACTACTACGCCAACCTCTACGATATGAGCCAGATGCCCATCTATCAGATGGAAGCGTTGGCTTATCATGAAGGTAATCCGGGCCACCACATGCAGATCGCGATTGCTCAAGAGCTAGAGGGCGTCCCGAACTTCCGCAAATTTGGCGGCCATACAGCCTTTATCGAAGGGTGGGGTCTCTATTCAGAGTATCTGCCCAAAGAGATGGGCTTCTATGAAGACCCTTATTCTGATTTTGGGCGTCTCGCCATGGAGCTTTGGCGAGCCGGTCGTTTGGTCGTGGATACAGGGCTTCACCATAAACAATGGTCACGCGAGAAAGCCATTGACTATCTGAAAGAGAATACGCCCAATCCTGAAGGCGATATCGAAAAAGCCATTGAACGCTATATTGTCCTGCCAGGACAAGCGACGGCCTATATGGTGGGCATGATCAAAATCCTGGAACTCCGCGAACAGGCGAGAACCGAACTGGGCGAAAATTTCGACATTAGTGAATTCCACGATGTCGTTTTGGCAAAAGGGTCTGTCCCCCTTGATATTTTAGAAGACCGTATTGAAGCCTATATTTCTAACAAAAAGGGCGGCTAGCGCCGCCCTGAAAGCCGTTGATAAGTTGACTGATTAGCCAGCGCGGGATCGTTCCCCGCGCTCATGCATTTCCTGCGCTTCAATACAAAGTGTCGCCATCGGACGAGCGACCAAACGCTTTGCGCCAATTGGGTCGCCTGTCTCTTCGCAATAGCCGTATGTCCCGTCCTCGATGCGGGCTAAAGCTTGATCGATTTTGCGTGAAAGCTTCCGCAGACGATCTTTGGTGCGCAGCTCAAGCTGACGGTCTGCATTATAAGTGGCGACGTCTGTTATATCGGGATGGTTGACCCGTTCGCCTTGCAGATAAGCGACAGCACCGCGGGTTTGTTCAGCGATGTCAGCTTTGCGCGCGAGTAATTTTTTGCGAAAATATTCGACCATGCGGTCATTCATGTAGCGTTCGTCGTCTGACGGCTCATAATTGGCTGGAACGACGATTGACCGTGGTTTGTGCCCTGAAGATTTTGCCATGATAACCCCTTTTCAGGTCCTGACACTGGCGGGCTGTTCTCCTCTTCCAATGCCGATATCTTTGCGGATTTTAAACCCGCGACTTCCTCGAACTCCACTTTCGAATAACACTCAGCTATGGATCAGGACGATGATTCTCAAGTGGCATTTCGCAGCTCTGTGATGAAACATCTGTGAGATTGCAAAGTTGCGCAGCGCGTCGCATTGTCTCGTGCAATCTTTAGGCTAGCCAACGCCCGTAATCACAACGCTATCAACGAAAAGAGCGAATTTATGAAATTCACCGGCACTGACAATTATGTCGCCACGAAAGACCTTATGATGGCCGTCAACGCCGCTATCACGTTGGAACGACCGCTCCTTATCAAAGGTGAACCCGGAACCGGCAAGACGGTCCTGGCCCACGAAATCGCGAAGGGCCTTGGCGCCCCTCTTCTGGAGTGGAACATCAAATCCACGACCAAAGCGCAACAAGGCCTCTATGAGTATGATGCGGTCGCGCGCCTTCGCGATAGTCAGCTTGGTGATGACCGCGTTCATAATATCTCCAATTACATTAAACGCGGGAAGATCTGGGACGCCTTTGCCAGTGAGCAACGTCCGATCCTTCTGATCGATGAAATCGACAAGGCGGATATCGAATTCCCGAACGACCTTTTGCATGAACTGGATAAGATGAGCTTTCACGTCTATGAAACCGGAGAAACCATCACAGCGAGCCAGCGGCCGATCATCATAATCACGTCGAATAATGAAAAAGACCTGCCGGATGCTTTCTTAAGACGCTGCTTCTTCCACTATATTCAGTTCCCGGACGAAGCGACGATGAAGGATATTGTAGGGGTTCACTTTCCGGATTTGAAACCGAGGTTGCTATCTGCGGCCTTGAAACGCTTCTTTGAAGTCCGCGCCATGCCGGGGCTCAAGAAAAAGCCCTCTACATCCGAGCTTTTGGACTGGCTCAAACTCTTGCTGGTTGAAGATATTGATCCGGAAATTTTACGCGAAACTGATAAGAGCAAGCTCATCCCGCCGCTGCACGGTGCCCTGCTTAAGAATGAGCAGGACGTCCATCTGTTTGAACGGCTCGCCTTTCTGACACGGCGCGAAGGCTAAACACAAAAAAGCCGCCTTTATTGGGCGGCTTTTTCATTGAACTATATGCCTTCAGGGCTTTAGCTGGCTTTTTGTTCCTCAGCCTCGCTATGCACGAGAAGCGGCGCTGCATCACCCGCACCGTCAACCACTTCCGCGTTGATGACGACTTCTTCGACGCCTTCATAACTCGGCAGATCATACATGCTGTCGAGCAGAATACCTTCCATGATGGACCTGAGACCGCGGGCCCCCGTCTTACGCGCCAGCGCCTTCTTCGCGATGGCCTTCAACGCATCATCCGTGAAGGTAAGCTTCACATCTTCCATATCAAAGAGCGTTTGATACTGCTTCACCAGCGCGTTCTTTGGCTCTGTCAGGATGGTCACAAGCGCATCTTCGTCCAGGTCAGTCAGCGTCGCGATCACGGGCAGACGGCCAATAAATTCTGGGATCAAGCCAAATTTCTGTAGATCTTCCGGCTGAACGCCGCGCAGGATTTCGCCGACACGACGGTCGTCTTCGTCTTTGACCTTGCCGCCAAAGCCAATGGACGCTTTATCGCCACGGTTCGCAATCACCTTGTCGAGGCCTGCAAAGGCGCCGCCGACAACGAATAAGATGTTCGTCGTATCGACTTGCAGGAATTCCTGCTGCGGATGCTTTCGTCCGCCTTGAGGCGGAACGCTAGCGACTGTCCCTTCCATGATCTTGAGAAGCGCCTGCTGCACGCCCTCACCTGACACATCGCGTGTGATGGACGGGTTGTCGGATTTGCGGCTGATTTTATCGACCTCGTCGATATAGACGATGCCGCGCTGGGCGCGCTCGACATTGTAATCCGCGCTTTGAAGCAATTTCAGGATGATATTCTCGACGTCCTCACCAACATAACCTGCCTCTGTGAGCGTTGTGGCGTCAGCCATTGTAAATGGCACATCAAGAATGCGGGCCAATGTCTGCGCCAGAAGTGTCTTACCGCAGCCTGTCGGCCCAACGAGCAAGATATTCGATTTTGCCAACTCGACATCCGGGTTCGAGGCGGCGTGGTTTAGGCGTTTATAGTGGTTATGAACCGCGACAGACAGAACGCGCTTAGCGTAGGCTTGTCCGATCACATAATCGTCGAGAATCTGGCAGATCTCTTTCGGCGTCGGAACACCTTCCTGACCTTTAGAGAGAGACGACTTCCCCTCTTCTTTGATGATATCCATGCAAAGCTCGACACATTCATCACAAATGAACACTGTCGGCCCAGCGATGAGCTTGCGGACTTCATGTTGGCTCTTTCCGCAGAAAGAGCAGTAGAGCGTATTTTTACTCTCGGTAGTGTTATTCTTACTCATATTTCCCGTCCGCTATGCCCACTCAACATCCTGCAAGCTGAATGCCGAATGTGACAGATTCGCTAAATCTATCGCATAGAGATGCAGCTAGAACGTTAAACGCGCTCATCGAGATTACATAGGACTACGGTTTGCCAGCCTTGGCAAGCCTGTATTGGTCGACTTTTTACACCAAAATGACACAGGCTTGGATAAGGTCAGTTTTTCTGAAACAGCTATCGCATCGTTTTCACGTAAAAGCCCACAACGCCAGTTAGCGATGTGGGCCGTGTTTCATCAGCAATGTTCTGATGCGTTATGCGTCCTCACCTCGCTTTTCGTAAACATGGTCGACGATGCCAAAGTCTTTAGCTTCTGCCGCCGTCATGAAATGATCGCGATCGAGCGTCTTCTCGATCGTCGCATATTTCTGACCGGTATGTTTCACATAGACCTCATTGAGGCGTTTCTTCATCGCCAAAATGTCTTTCGCATGACGCTCAATGTCAGAGGCCTGCCCGCGGAAACCGCCAGAGGGCTGGTGAACCATGATCCGCGCATTCGGCAGAGCCACGCGCATATCTTTATCGCCGGCACAAAGCAGAAGTGATCCCATAGACGCGGCTTGGCCAATACAGACCGTACTGACCGGGCATTTGATATATTGCATCGTATCATAGATCGCCATGCCGGCTGTCACGACACCGCCTGGAGAGTTGATATACATGCTGATCTCTTTTTTCGGGTTTTCCGACTCGAGGAAAAGGAGCTGCGCGCAGATGGACGCAGACATATTGTCTTCAACCGGACCCGTCAGGAAAATGATGCGATCGCGCAGCAAGCGAGAGTAAATATCGAAAGCGCGCTCCCCGCGGGAGGACTGCTCAACAACTGTGGGAATGAGGTAATTTGTGACGTGATTAAACTGATCAATAGGGTCGTGCATGGGAAGCCTTTTATCTGAGAGCGTACCGAGTCGGATATACTCAAACTATATTGCGATGGATGTGAGTCCTTGCAAGGGCTGAGCCTGTCGCAGGTGCGCATGACGTCAAGGCAAAGAAAAAGGCCGCCCAAGCGGACGGCCCCTTCTTTTCAGACTGATCTTTAAGACTTTAGATCATTGGATCTTCTTCAAAGAGAACGTCTTTATCGACGACCTTATCTTCCACTTTGGCCTTCTCAGTGATCAGGTCTACGACCTTTTCTTCATAGATTGGCGCACGAAGCTGAGCCAATTGCGCTGGGTTTTTTTGAAAGAACTCGATGACTTGCTGCTCTTGGCCGGGGAAACGGCGGGCCTCTGCGATCAAAGCGCCTTGTAGTTCCTCATTGCTGATTTGGACGTCGGCTTTCTGACCCATTTCTGCGAGGACCAGACCCAATCGAACGCGACGCTCCGCAATCTTGCGGTAGTCCGCCTTCAACTCGTCGTCGGACTTTTTAGCATCATCCTCATCAAGTTGACCGGCTTCTTTTTCGGCCTGAACTTGGTTCCAAATGTTACCAAACTCAGCTTCAACCATTTTTGGCGGCAATTCAAAGTCATGCTTTTCATCCAGCGCATCGAGGATAGAGCGCTTGAGCTTCATCTTGGATTGGCCATCAAATTCCGCTTCCATTTGCTCACGCAAGGCTGTCTTCAGCGCGTCGAGATCGTCCATGCCGAACTGCTTGGCCAGGTCATCATTAACTTCGGCTGGCTTCTCGCCCTGCACTTCGTGGACAACAGTCTTGAAGACGGCTTCTTTACCGGCCAGCTCAGCCGCTTGGTAATCTTCGGGGAATGTAACGACGACGTCTTTCTCTTCGCCGGCTTTCACGCCAATCAGTTCATCCTCAAACCCAGGAATGAAAGTGCCAGACCCCAGAACAAGCTGATGTCCTTCCATCGCGCCGCCCGCAAATTCTTCACCGTCAATGGACCCGACAAAGTCGATCAGAACCGCATCACCTTTTTTGGCTTTCGCCGTTTTGGCCTTCTTCTTGTAAGTCTTCTGATTTGAAGCGAGCTCTTCAAGACGCGCGTCAACATCAGCGTCAGCAATTTCAGACTTCAGACGCGTAAATGACAGGCTTTCCGGATCGACAGGCTCGAACTCAGGGATGCTCTCGATCGTCATATTGTATTGAAGGTCGGCTTGGCCCTTTGTGACTTCCTCGCCATTTGCGCGCAGATCAATCTGTGGCTGACCTGCAGGGCGAAGCTTATTATCATTGATCGCTTGCTGAGACGTCTCGTTCAGAACTTCTTCGACCACATCTTTCATAATGCTCTGGCCGAACATTTTGCGGATGTGAGACGCCGGTACTTTACCGGGGCGGAAGCCCTTTAGGCTGACTTGCGGGCGCATCTCTTCGATTTTTGCATCCAGCTTCGCCGCCAAGTCTTCTTTGGAGACGGTGACCTGATATTTGTGCGTCAGGCCGTCTTTTTCGAGTTCTTTGATGTCCATTTTGGCATCCTGTCCAAGGGGGCGCCGTGATAAAAACAAGCCCGTTCGGGGAATGACCCGGCGGGCTTTATCGCAGCGGCTCGTCAATTTCGCGCGCCTATGCCACTTACGCGCATCAGTTTCAACTCTTGGCGCAGGGCAATTTCAGTCACGATCGACCGCACCGGATCGTTGCAAGGCGGCCTCACCTCTCGTTAAGGCAATCCTGTCATGAGACAGAGCATGTATCAGAGGCAACAGCCATGATGGATCCGGGCTGGGTTCTTTATCTGGGTGTCTTCTTAGGCCCCTTTATCCAAGAGGATGCCGCTGTCATCGGGGCTGCGACCCTTTCTGAGTCCAATCCAGAGCATTTCCCAACAATCTTTTTCGTGATTCTATTTGGACTGTTCCTCAGCGACATTTGGAAATATTGGATTGGTCGCGCCGCTCATACAAGCCGCCGTGCCCGCGCCTATGCCGAAAAAGAACATATTGTCGACTTTTCTGACAAAGTAAGCCGGCACCTTATTCCAACACTTCTGACTGCGCGATTCTTGCCGCTCGCGCGCATCCCTGTCTATGTGGCCTGTGGCTATTTCAAGGTGAATTACGCGAAGTTCTGCACCGTCATTTTCGCGACCGCGCTGATCTATTGCACTGTCATATTTATGGCCTGCCACGCCCTTGGCGAACTGTTCGGGGACCGTATAGAGTTGATCATACTCAGCCTCGCCGCCGTTTTCCTAAGCTTAGCGTTATTTGCCTACCTGACCCGGCGCGCCCTTAAAAAGAACGGAGCCAGTTCTTAGCCCAGACGTCCATCCGCAGCGACACTTTCCAGCCAAGTCACAAGCTGACCCATGGCGGCATCATTGGCTTGTTCGAGGGCTTCGACAATGTCTGACACGCGGGCCGCGTCTGCGCGGACCGTCTCTTTCACTGAAAATGTATCAATCAACGCGCGGTTAGAGGCATCGGCCACAGTGGCTGTGTAGCGCACCACGGCCAGTGGCGCTGCGTCTTCACCCCGATCAAACTGCGCCTCGAAGTTTTTGATGACGAAATGGACGCGCGTGTCTGTACGTGTTGCAGAACTCGGCAACACACCAACCAAGCTGTCTGATTGAGACAAAGCATCAACCAGGCTTTCCTGTAACATCATAGGAATTGGCTGATCCCAACGGGCGCGGGCGACTTGTCTCATGCGGCGGCCATCGGGCGAAGCCACAATGTCGCTGCTGTTAAACACCATGGAGCCTGAGGGGCGATCGACACGGATCACCTTAGCGTCAAGCTGAGGCGCGACACTCTCCCCTGACATAGAAATCCGATAAATGACATCGGCTGGCTTCGGGTCAGGCAGAACCGAGCAGGCAGACAAACAAACAGCCACAGATAAAAGGGCAAAGCGAATCATTGGGGTAACTCCACCACATCCGTATCTTGGCCAGAAATGAAACCGAGAGGATTTTGTTCGAGTGCATCCGCAACGCGGCTTAATGAGGTCACCAAACGCCTAATCGCATCGACCGTTTCTTCTAGGTCAGTCAGACCGCTATTGGACAATCGATTAACCGCGTCGCGAACATCAATGATGAGTTGGTCTACATTCCCCCCGACCGCGCGATAGGTCACCAATGTCGTGTCGACCTCGCCGAGCGTTGTCTGCAACCGAGACAGTAATAGCTTCGCATCTTCATCAACCAGACGCGTTGCCGAAGTGGCCGTTTGTTCGACCGCCTCCGCCGTGCGCTCAAAGCTTTGTACCGTTTTCCGCATATCGCTAATTAGGGCATTGACGTTTTGAACATCCAGATCGGAAACATCAAGATCAGTCGTTAGGCGATTGATATTACTCAAAATTCCGTTGAAATTTTCAATGTTCTCATTGGACAAGACCATATTGATCCGCGCCAGCGCGACTTGGGCTTGATCGACGACTGTCCCGCCGCCGTCCAGCAAGCCGCTAATCTGGTCGCCTTCCCCGCGAAAACGCGGAATGCCGCGTGGCACACTGTCTTTCAAGCGCGGATATTGCTCACCGCCAGCAAAAATCTGCAGATAGTTCAGACCTGTCAGACCCAGCGGCTCCAGTGCGGCATAACTCCGCGTATCGACGGGCGTGTTTGGATCGACCTGAATATCTGCCAAAACAACATTGGGGTCTTCGGGATCCAAGCGGATCGCCGTGACTGACCCCACAGCAATCCCGTTAAACCGGACTTCTGAACCTGCCGAAAGACCGCGGACGGGGCCGGAGAATTCGACCTGATATTCATCAAATTGCTGATCGAACTGGGCGTCTGTCAGCCATAGAATGAACCCAATCGTGGCCGCCAAAGCCACGAGGACAAAGGCTCCTATTAGAGCGTAATTGGCCTTATTTTCCATTACGCACTCGCCTTGTCGCGTCGCTTTTGTCCGGGTGTCGCCATGGTCGCGCGCGCGCGCGGTCCGCCGAAATATTCCTGCACCCAAGGATGGTCAAATTGCGCGACTTTGTCGAGCGTATCGTAAACGCCAATTTTCTTATCGACTAGCACAGCCACTCGGTCGCATATTGCATAGAGTGAGTCGAGATCATGCGTAATCATCAGAACGGTCAGGTCCATGGCTTCGCGTAAGGCGAGAATGAGCTGATCAAAGGCGTGCGCACCAATCGGATCCAAACCCGCCGTCGGCTCATCCAGAAATAAGATTTGGGGGTCTAGCGCCAGAGATCGCGCCAGGCCTGCCCGTTTGCGCATCCCGCCGGATAAGTCTGCCGGGTATAAAACAGCCGCTTCAGGCGGCAGACCCACCATGTGGATTTTCATATCCGCCAATTCGCGCATTAGCGCTTCAGGCAGATCAAAATGCTCAATAAGAGGCACCATGACATTCTGACGGACCGTCATGGACGAAAACAAAGCACCGCCTTGAAAGAGGACGCCAATCTCATTCTGAAGTTTTGTCTTCTCTTTTGGCGAGAGGTCGGCACGTTTTTTACCGAAATAGCGCACGTCCCCGCCCTCAGGAGATTTTAACCCGAGAAGCGTGTTCATCAGCACAGACTTCCCTGTCCCAGACCCGCCGACTAGCCCGACAATTTCGCCCTTTCTTACGGCGAAGTCCAAATTTTCGTGAACAACGTTGGTGCCAAATTGCGTGAGGATTCCACGCGCTTCGATGGGGGCTGGCGTTGATGTCATGGTCTGCCTCGTCATGCCTAGACACCCAGTTGAAAAAACAGGACGGCAAACAGCGCATCGATAAAGATCACAGCAAAAATTGCTTGGACCACTGATGTTGTGACGCGGGAACCAAGGCTTTCAACAGAGCCCGATACGGCGAGGCCTTGCCGACAGCCAATGATGGCAATGACGATCGCAAAGAAAGGCGCTTTGACCATCCCAACCCAGAAATGGCTAATGCCAACCATCTCGCGCAAGCGATTGATGAACAAGATCGGCGAGATATCCGTCGGGGTGACCCACGCCACAATGAGTCCGCCAAATATCCCGCTCATCATGGCGAGGAAGGTCAGAATGGGAAGGGTCAGCAACATCGCGACGGCGCGCGGTACGACGAGTGTTTCAAACGTATCGAGACCCATGACGGTCATTGCGTCCGTTTCCTGCCGCATTTTCATTGCGCCGATCTGTGCCGTAAAGGCACTGGCTGAACGCCCTGCGATCAAAATGGCCGTGATGACAACAGCCAATTCTCGTAGCATCGCAAAGCCGACGAGATCGACCATGAAAACCGAAAAGCCAAGCTGTCCCAGCAGGTTAGCGCCCATATAGGCAATCACCGCCCCAATCGCGAATGCTAAAATGGCAACGATCGGTGCCGCGTCCAAACCCACCTCTTCCATCAAGGCGACGACAGATTTGAGCCGCCAATGAGAAGGTCTTAAAAGGACGCCAACAAAACGAGAGAAGAACTGTCCTAGAAAAGCAAAGGTATCGACAGTTTCATCGAGGAACCGCATGGTCGCTTTGCCTGTACGCACCAGGACATCACGCCATTGCTGTGTTTCGCGAGGAGGTTCACCTAACTGCGCATCGGCCGCGACCTTTAAAAGTGTCTGTTGGCCAGGGTTTCCTGCGCTGAGAACCCAATCTTTAAACTTATTATCGCTTTCAATAGCGCGTGTGAGTAGGAAGGCCCCTGCTGTATCGAGACCTTCCACGCCGGTCAGATCAAAAGCAACGTGTTCATAGACGAGCCCTTTAAGATCACGCCGGAGCTTTGGGTCTAGCTCAGCCACTGTTTCAAGCGTCCATAGGCCTTTCGCAACGATCCGCAGCGTTCGGGCTTGGATAGAAAGGTCATATGTTGCTGGCGCCGCTAACATCCCTATGCGATTGGGACATAAGGGGTGTTTGGGTCAAGAACTAACCCATACTCAATGCGCATGAGTGGTAAACGGTTTGAAAGTCGCTCAGCCTAGCTTAGCTGGATTGAGCGTCGTCACTCGCTTCTTTGGAGCGGTCTGCCCGTACGCGGAAACCGAACGCATCTGTAACGGCTCTTAAGTCTTCCACTGACCGTCTCAAAGTCGTGAGTTCTGTCGCGTCCTGATCTTCCAGAGCGGTCTCAAACGTTTTGCAAGCTTTCTCGGACACAAGAAGCGCGGCCTCTAAGGATGCCAGTTCCTCTCCAAGAGAACGATCCTCTGGCGCCATATCCAAATAGATTTCAGCCGCTGTTGTCGTTTGCTCGACATGTCGCTTTGCCACCAAAATATCCGCTGTCACGACAGAGATCGGTCGTGGGACGTCGTTATAAGCCGTCGTATTGTCGGCCACTTCGCTGTTGATACCGTTCAGTAAAACGTCAGCGGCAGCCTGCATCTTTGCTTTTGAAGCTTTCGGGCCAAATCCACGCTGGGTAAACGCCAACTTCAATTTCTCAACAGCGCGCTGCACGACATTGACATCACGCGGGCTTTCGGCCTGCGCCGTCGCACCCGCAACGTCAGACACATTGACGGTCGCACATGCGGGCACACAAGTTGCTACAAGAGCAATGCAAGCTATCTTTTTGAAACCGTTTTTCACATCTGGTCCCTTGCTGAGACCCCCCACACATCGCTGTAGAGGATCCGTTCATTGTGTCAGTTGGACTATCACAACGTGCTGAATATTATCTGAATTGTCTGCGTTAAAAGTCTGTTAGTTACAGTGAAGACCTATTCTGATCATCCTGCAAAGTAAGCTCCGTAAACTGAACTGATAAAGACGACGCCAACGAAAACCGGAGCCACAAAACGGGTTAAAATGAGCAAGGCACTGCCAAGTTTTTCGCTCCCTGCGAACTCTTCGGCAATAATCGCTCGGTCCAAACGCCAGCCCACAAATAAGGTGATCAATAGTCCTGCGAGAGGGAGCATGACCTGACCCGTGAAAGTATCGATCGCATCAAGTGCAAATGTTGGATTATCACTTGTTTGGCCAAATACGCTTATCAAACCTATCGCGATCATCACCGTGCCCATGATCCAAGCGGCTTTGGCCTTGGACACATTAAAGCGTTCCTTCACGAAAGCCGCTGAGGGCTCTAAAAGCGAAACGGACGATGTGATTGCCGCAAAGAAGGCCAGAAAGAAGAACGCTGCTCCAACGATAGGACCTGCCCCTCCCATCGCTTCGAACGCATTGGGTAGAGTGATAAAGAATAATCCCGCGCCAGAAGAAACCTCTAGATTGAAAGCAAAAACAATTGGGAAGATAGCCAGACCTGCGATCAATGCGACCGCCGTATCTGTTAGCCCCACCAAAAATGAAGCCTTGGGGATCGAAACATTTTTAGGAAGGTAGGACCCGTAAGTGATCATAATAGCCGAACCGATACCAACAGAAAAGAAGGCCTGACCAAGCGCTGCACTGGCCACCGATGGCGTCACTTTCGAAAAGTCAGGACTATATAGGAAAGAGAGTGCCTCAGCTGTTCCAGACCCACTCGTGACCAAGGCAAAGGCCGCGAGCAGCGCAAGCAGTAAGAAAAAGATTGGCATTAATATCTTCGCGGCCAATTCGATCCCGCGGTTTACGCCACGTGAAACAAGGTAAGTCGTTAGAAGAGCAAACCCGAGAAACCATGGCAGAACTTGAACAGGCGAACTAATGAAGCTCACAAAAGTTCCGCCTACTTCGTCCGGCGAAAGTCCAGCGAAGTCGTTGCCTAAGAATTTGAAAATGTATCTGAACACCCACCCAGCAACAACGCAGTAGAATGTTACAATCAGAAAGCCTGCAATCATTCCAATCCATGAAAGCAGCGTCCAGTTTCTCGTAACACCAGACCGTATGGCTGTCTCAGCGACACTATCGATCGCATTTGCAGAACTCCCTGCGCGACCCACCAAATACTCACTCATTAAGACTGGGATACAAACAAAGATAACGGCCAGCAGGTAGATAAGAATGAAGGCGCCGCCTCCATTTTGACCTGCCTCACTAGAAAACCGCCATAGGTTCCCGAGGCCAACGCTCGACCCTACAGCGGCCATAATAAACGCAAAACGCGACGACCATTGCGCCGTGCCTGGTGCTGCTGCCATTGTCAATTCCCTTCAGAAAAGCCCTACCCCTGAGCGCGGTAGTGGAGAGGCAGGCTAAGAGCGTCAAGGTAGACTCCTGATATATCGCAGCAATTTTGCTCTCTTATGCTCCCGCATATCTTAGTAACAAAATCTTAAATAACATCTTTAGGTTGCTGTTTATGAGGATTCTCGTCGCCGATGATAACAAAGCTAACTTGCTGATCGCCCAAACGACTTTAGAGCGGCGCGGTCATCACGTTGAGCTCGCTCATAACGGATTTGATGCGATCGATCTGGTTCGCACGGGCACTTTTGAAGCGGCGCTCCTTGATATTCTGATGCCGGGTATGGACGGGGTCCGGACTATTCGGCGTATCCATGAATTTGCCCCAGACCTCACCGTTTTTGCTCTCACCAGCTATGACAGCCCCGCCGACATCAATCGCTACCTGCAAGCCGGATTTGATGGACTGATTGCTAAACCGTTGAAGCCCGGTGATTTTGAACGCGCAATGGACATGGTCGTCTCGGGATCACCTGCGATCCTCTCGCGTCAACATGTCGAGGCGGTGAATCAAGCCGAGCTCCCACTCTTGGACGAAGATGTCATCAACCAAGGTGTTGGGCGGGCCGACATAGACGCGGCTCGTTCTGTTTTGGGACATTACAAAACGTCCCTGGGTGAGCTTATGACCAGTCTTCATATGACACTTCCGGGTGCGCTGGCGCTCGATCCCGAAGACCTGCGCGAGTTTCGCAACACGATCCATGCCATTAAGAGTTCATCGGCTATGATAGGCTTAAAACGCGCCCCGTCTATTGCCGGCGGCCTTCGTAACGCGCCGCCTTCAGAATTGCGATCAGGCGTTCGTCAGCTCCTACTCGCCATTCGGGACAGCCTTCCCCTACTAGAAGCGCGGCTCTTAAGCGCTGAGAGCCCCTCACCCTCTCTGGACGTTCAAGAGGGATCACTCGCTTTTGGGCAGGTTCGCCCCACTATGCAGGTGAGCGGAAAGGATCAAACCAAAGCTGCCCATCACAACGAGTATCACCGTGCCGCCATATGAAACGAGCGGAAGCGGAACCCCGACCACGGGTAGCAGACCCGTCACCATACCGAGATTGATAAAGATATAGAGCGTAAAGGTAGCGACCAGACCGACTATCATAAGCCGCCCAAAGACCGATTTGCATTGCACTGACAGACGAATGCACACAGTGATAACCGCAATATAAAGCCCGATCAGCGCAAGCGATCCGATAAATCCAAACTCTTCACCAATGATTGTGCTAATGAAATCGGTTTGATTTTCCGGAACATAGCCCCCTTGGCGCTGCGTGCCCTGCATATAGCCTTTCCCGCTCATACCGCCGCTACCAAAGGCGATCTTACTCTGCGTGATGTGGTAGCTCGCGCCAGCCGGATCACGGCTCGGGTCTAGGAATGTCAAAATGCGCTCACGCTGATAGGGCTTCAAACCAAATTGCCAGACGATCGGCGCGCTAATCGCGCCTAAAATCGAAGCCAGGCTGATAACCCGCCAACTCACCCCCGCAAGGAAGACGATCACCAAACCCGTAGCTCCAATCAGCAGCGATGTTCCCAGATCCGGCTGGCGCAACACAAGCAGCATAGGCGCTGCGATCAAGAGCAATGCGCCCGCTAGCCCGATAGGATCGGACACGCGCCAACTCGGTAGATCGTGGTAATAACGGGCGAGCGCCATAACGATAGCCGGCTTCATCACTTCTGAGGGTTGGCCTCTTATAGGTCCGAGTTGCAACCAGCGTTGCGAGCCATTGACTGTGACACCGAACTGATCAACCAAAACTAAGAGAATAATCGTCCCCACATAGGCGGGGTAGGCCAAGCCGTACCAGACACGAACGTCGATCATCGCGACCACAAGCATCACGAAGAAGCCCAAACCGAGCCGCACCCCATGCTGCATAGCGCCGTGAGCCCAAATGCCATTCGTAGCGCTGAAAATAGATAAAACACCGACCAGACCAAGGATGCCTGCCAGAACCGGAAGCAGCCAGTTTAGCTGGTAAAGCTTGGCGTTTAGGGTCGTCGGATCGTCAAAGCGGTTCACGTCGGGACACGTCCCTCAGCGGCTTCAGCACGAACGCCAATCCCGTCACGACGCAACGCCTCTGCTATGACAGCGCGTGTGATATCTGCGGCACGCCCAGCACCTGATCCTGCATGCTCGACCACACACGCCACCGCAAAGCGTGGGTTTTTATAGGGCGCATAACCGACAAACAAGGAATGGTCCCGATAGCGCCATGGCAAGTCTTCATTCTTTCGAACACCGGCCAACCGTTCCGCCTGGCTAATCCCACGCACCTGCGCTGTTCCGGTCTTGCCCGCCATCTTCACGGCTCCAAGTCCGAGATCTCTAATTCGGAAAGCTGTTCCTCCGGGCTCATCTGTGACGCTTAACATCGCATCCTGCACATAATTAAGCGCGGATTGAGAGAAGCCGAGCGGCGCGAAACTTTCCCGGTCAACGCCCGCAATCAATGTAGGCAATACGGCCTGCTGCTTATTAGCGAGACGGGCCGTCATCACAGCCAACTGTAGCGGCGTGGCCAAGACAAACCCCTGCCCGATGGAGGCATTCAAGGTATCCCCCATCCGCCAACCAGCCCTCATGCGGGTCTGCTTCCAGGTGGGATCAGGGACAATACCCGATTTTTCGCCCGCTATACCCAGATCATAGGTCTGCCCAAGGCCCAACTTCCTCGCTGCATCAGCAATCGCCTCAATCCCGATGATCTGGGAAATATCGTAGAAATAAGTGTCGCAGCTATGTTTCAGCGCGTCGCGCATATCCATCGGCCCGTGACCCTCGCGCTTCCAGCAATGGAATAAGCGATTGCCCAGACGGACTTTCCCGCCACAGAATATCTTCTGCTCAGGATCGATCTCACCGCTTTCCAGCGCCGCTAGCATCACGGCCATTTTGTAAGTCGAAGCAGGCGGATAGCCGCCAGAGAGAACTTTATTATATTGCGGACGTTTCTCGTCCCCGTTCAGGCGGTCCATATCCGCCTGTGTGAGGCCAGAGACGAAAAGATTGGCGTCAAAGGTTGGCATCGAAAGCAGCGTCCGCAGTTCGCCCGTCATGATATCCATGACCGCTAGACCGCCACTATCCTCTCCAAACTGTTCCGCCCCAAAGCGCTGAAGATCTGCATCCAGTGTCAGCCAGATATCCTGCCCCGGGACCGCCGCATCATTGGGATCTGGCCATTCCCGTACAACACGACCGCGCGCATTAACCTCGACCCGCAGACGCCCAGACCGACCGCGCAAAGCTTTGTCTGCAGCTTGCTCGACACCGGTTTTGCCTATCCGAAAAGCGGGTTGCAGCAGCATGGGATCATCATCACGCTCAACATCCCGGTCATTGGCTTTGCCTACATAGCCGAGGACGTGGCTAAAGACCCCGTCCTCTGAATAGGCTCGCCCTTGTCCAGCAGTTGGCACGACACCGGGCAAAGCATGGACTTTCATATTCAAGGCCGCGAAGTCTTCCCAATCTAAATGGTCGCGAATTGTAACAGGCAGAAAATCAGGCTTTCGCGACACATCCCGCCGGATGCGATTGAGATCAGAGGCATCGAGCTCAATCACACGGGACAAAGCCTCTAAGGTCTGATCCAGATCGACGACTTGTTCAGCAATAAGATCAACGCGATAATCGAGCGTATTGCTCGCGAGGGGTTCTCCGAAACGGTCGCGAACGATCCCGCGCGACGGCAACACCATCTGATAGTTAAATCGGTTTTGATCGGACAGCCGCGTATAATTTTCGCTCTGCTTGACCTGAAGTTGATAGAATCGACCCGCCAAGACGCCAAACACACTCAAGCCACCCGCGGAAAGAACGATCGTCCGGCGGGTCATGCTGGGGTCTGTCTTGGCCTCAGTGGGTGTCGAAGACCTAGATGTCCGACGCTTACGGGCCATCAGAAATCATCCTGCGACGTATACGCCGCGATGAGGTCGCGAAAAGCAATTAGAAGGGGAAGAGTGAGCGCAAAGACCAGAACACCACGACTTAACAAAGCAAAATCCGGCAGAACGCCATAGATAAACCAGCCTGAGAGCACGAAAATGACGAGGCCCATCAAAAGCGCGCCAGCGCAGCGGGAAAGCCCCCGCACCAAGCCTCGCCCAGGATCAGCCAAGTCAGGCCGCATGATGGCGTAAACACCTACAAAAACCAAAGGCCATTGACCTACTGCGCCTAAGGTCACCCAATCAACCCACAACCCAGCAACAAACAGTAAGAGAGTGGACGGGACACAGGATGCCTGACGCGGCCACAAGCCAACCATGGCAAGGGGCAACCAAAGTAAAGGCCAGCTCGCCCCAAATAGAGACACATGGAGCGGAGCCACGAGGCCTAATATAAAGAGGGCTAACCCTGCTGGGACCAAATGACTATTGCGACGTATGACAGGGGGTGATGCGTAGACCATTACCCCGCCTCAGCCTCAGCATCAGTCCCTGCGTTTTGGTTAGATAGTGTGCCCTGCTCATCCTCGCCCAATCCCTCAACATCCTGATCATCAACCATATGGTCAAACGGTAAGACAGCGACCCAATCGACAGGTTCAGCTTGGTAAGCCAGAGCCACTTTGCCTGGTTCAATCACTTCGCCGATTAATAGCCCTTGTGGCAATTGTCCTCCATCGCCGGACGTGACGACCTGATCTCCCACATCCCAACCTTCCGCATCAGCGATAAATTTCAACGTTGGCATCCCCTCATTCGATCCCGACAAAATCGCGCGAGCCCCTGTCCGTTCACTCATAACAGCAATGCGACTGTTAAGATCATCGAGCCGTAAAATGCGGGCGGAGCGTTTGCCGACGCTTAATATATGTCCCACAAGTCCCGCATCGCTCACGACTGCCCAGCCCTGACGAATTCCGTCCTCTGCGCCAGCACTCAGCAAAAAACTCCGAACGAAAGGACTACCGGGGTCAGACACAACACGGGCGATGATCTTGTCCTGCGGAATGTCACCATTCACGCGAATATTGAGCGTACTTTCAAGCCGGGCCAACCGAGTTTGCATCGCCGCTAAGCGATCAATCTCTCGACGCGTTGCAATCAATTCACGGCGTAGCACGCGGTTTTCTTCTAGGGCGCGTCGACGATCTTCTCTTATGTTTAGGCTCATCTCGATAGCGCGAAATGGACGCCCCAAAAAACTGGCTATCGGCGCTTGGATATCGGCGGTTAAGGTTGGGGTCGCTCGGCGCTCTTTTGCGGCGTCACGCCCAACAAAAAGCAGTATAATCGCGAGCACAATTAAAAAAACCAAGCCGAGCCGCCCTTCTGATCTGTCAGACTTGGCTCTGGCCATGCTCTAAGTCCACCTCTCCGGTGATTGCGCTTATCCTCTTAAATGTCTGAGGACAGAACGCCTTTCCACTTTTTGATATTCTCAACGACAGTACCTGATCCGCGCACAACACAAGACAGCGGATCATCAGCGATAAAGACCGGTAGCTCTGTCCTGTTTCGAAGTTCGATATCAAGGTTCCGCAGCAAAGCTCCGCCCCCCGTTAGCATGATGCCTTTGTCGACAATATCGGCGGCGAGTTCTGGCGGGGTCGCCTCAAGCGCCGTTTTCACAGCTTCAACAATCTGCTCGACGGGTTCAGCCAGGCTTTCAGCGATCATGGCCTCGCTCACACGGATTTCGCGCGGCACACCATTCATCAGGTCACGGCCCTTAATCTGGACGCTCATCCCTTCATTGTCGGCAGGCATCGTCGCAGAACCGATCTCTTTTTTGACCCGCTCCGCCGTCATTTCCCCGATCAGCATATTGGTCGTGCGACGCACATACTGAATGATCGCATCGTCCATCTTATCGCCACCGACGCGAACGCTGCGCGAATAGACAATCCCATCCAACGAAAGAACCGCAACCTCTGTCGTGCCGCCACCAATATCGACAACCATTGAGCCGCTCGGCTCATGAATGGGAAGGCCTGCCCCGAGGGCGGCGGCCATAGGCTCTTCGATGAGGTAGACTTTGCGCGCACCCGCTTGTTCGGCAGACTGATAGATGGCGCGTTTCTCAACGGCGGTCGCGCCTGACGGCACACATATAACGACCTTGGGCTTGGCGTAGCGACGTAAGAAAGTGTTCTCACTCTTCACCTTCTTGATGAAGTGCTTGATCATTTCCTCAGCCACATCAAAGTCAGCAATCACACCATCTTTCATCGGGCGGATCGCCTCAATCTTTTCAGGCGTCCGGCCCAGCATCATGCGCGCGTCCATGCCCACCGCATGGACAACTGGTCGACCGTTTTTAAAAGAGAAAGCGACGACGGACGGTTCATTCAAAACCACGTCCCGCCCCTTAGCGTAGACAAGCGTGTTTGCCGTTCCCAGATCGATCGCAATATCGGACGAAAAGGCATCCATCACTGATCCGAACATAACCGTCCCCATTCCTGGCGTGTCGTTTAGCGTGTTGGTATCACCCATGGCCCATAGTCAATGTGCGAATCATGTGTGAGTGTTAGCGCAAGCCCTACCTACCCTAATGAAAATCAAGGTTAACGAATGCAAGCTTTTCATACCGCTGGAGCGGTTTGTCAGACGAAAACGACTGCTATTTTTCAGAAAGCGTGTCCGACACCTCCATAGCTCGGGATTTAATCCATCTATTCAACAGGAAAGCCATCAAGCCCGCTACAACGACAATGGATAACCAAAGGCCGATTTGCTTCCCTTGAGCGCTCGAAACAAGGCCTTGGGTAATCAGTCCCGTCAGAACAATTTTGGGGATAATCCCTACGGCCGTTCCGAGAAAAAAGAACCGCTTTTTCACGCCCGCGACGACCGCCGCGAGGTTCACGACGATTGCAGGACCCGTTGGTATAAGACGCACAACAAAGCCGGATTGAAGCGAATGTCGGTTGAAAAGACCTTCAATACGCCGCCAGCGCGGGCCGTTTAAATAGTGTCGGACTCGGTCCTTGAAAATAGTCCCAATCGCAAGGTGAATGACAGTCGCTAGGAGCGTTGCTCCCCAAGCTATGATCCCGCCTAAAGCCAGCCCGAAACCGGCAACAGCCCCCGCAATCAGCATCCATTGCGGCACAAAGAAAAAGGACCCAACGACGAAGATTAGGACTGCGAAGACAAACGCATAGTCACTTTGTGCGACCGCGCCATCCAGCAATGACACGGCCCGTACGGCATCTTCTCGGAAACCCAAGACCGTCACAATAATCAGGACCAGCAGGATAAGCTTCACATAACGAAACGCATTTCGAGACCGCGATTTGGACGACCCTAAACCCTCTGACATACGCTGTCCTTCCATTGGGCCTGATCGCTTTTCGTTCGTAAGATGTCCCAATCCCCGCAGCGATTACGAAACCATGTCATCTGGCGTTTTGCCAGACGCCTCGTATCCCGCTTGGCTGTCTCGATCGCTATGTCCAAGTCACACTCCCCGTCGAGATGTGACAAAAGATGCGAGAGACCAATGGCTTTGGGCATTGACGCTCGTGTGGGATAAATTTTCGCGTAGACGTCGCGAGCTTCGCTTAAAGCGCCTTCTCCCATCATGTTATCAAAACGCTGATTGATGCGGGCGTAAAGGGCCTCTCGATCTGGCAACAAAACCGCGCGGATGGTTTGTTCCTTCGGAATGATAGGCCGGGTATCAGAGCGCCATTCACTTAAGGGTCGATCCGTTGCTTTCGCCACGCCGACAATCCGGGCCAGGCGCTGTGGATCGTCTCCTTGCACCTTCGCCGTCGCTAGAGGGTCTAACGCTTGTGCCGTGTCCCGCAGCTTTTGAATGGGCCATCCGTCCAACTCAGCATCTAACGTATTCGGGACGGGCGGAATCTCCGCCAAGCCTTCAAGCAAAGCCTGAAAATATAGCCCCGTTCCCCCTGCCAGAATTGGCACGCGGCCCCGCGCTAGAACGTCTAAAATTATCGGCACGGCCTCGCGTGACCAATCGCCGACGGAATAAAGCGTCTGGCCGTCAACATGTCCGAAAAGATGGTGGGGAACGCCGTCTTTTTCCTCCTCATCTGGACGCGCAGATAGAATGCGGATGTCGCGATAAACCTGCAGAGCATCTGCATTGATGATTTCGCTGTCCACGGCTTTTGCCAGCTCGATGGCCAAGCCTGACTTGCCGCTGGCCGTTGGGCCTGCGATACAGATGACGGGCTTCAGCCCTATCGTCTTGGAGTCCTGCATGGTCAGCGCCTTAGCCCAGATCACAACGCTTGTCCTGTCAGAGGTGAATGACAAAACCCTCATGCAGGCCGCGGCTACACTGGACCTCAAAAACCCCAAAACCTTGTCGACGGGAAAAGCGATCGAAGGCGAAAGTGCGGCCGTGGATAGCGCTGACGCCCGTGCGCGGCTGAAGGAGGCGGGCATCAACGCCGATGTCTGCGTTCAACCCAATGAAGGCCGCCGCAAAACTGCTCTTGTCTGTGATATGGATAGCACTCTTATCGGGCAGGAATGCATTGACGAACTTGCCGATTTTGCAGGCGTCAAAGATCGGGTTAGCGCAATTACCGAACGGGCCATGCGCGGCGAAATCGGATTTGAAGGCGCCTTGATTGAACGTGTGGGGCTCCTGAAAGGCCTTCCGGTGTCTGTGCTGCAGGATTGCTATGAACAACGCATTACGCTCAATTCTGGGGCTCGAACGCTGGCGAGAACCATGGCCACTTATGGGGCCAAAACTCTGATCGTTTCAGGCGGCTTTACGTTTTTCAGCGGGCGAATTGCCGAGGCCTGCGGCTTTGCCGATCATCAAGCCAATATTCTGCTCGAAGCCGACGGAGAACTAACGGGCGACGTGGCCCGACCCATTCTAGGACGAGAAGCCAAGAAAGACGCCCTCATGGCGCTGACAGGCGGCGCCTTCGAAACCGCTTTATGCATTGGCGATGGCGCAAATGATCTGGCGATGATTGAGGCGGCGGGGCTGGGTCTCGCTTTTTACGCCAAGCCCGCTGTCGCCGCAGCCGCTCATAGCGCGATTACAGTCACTGACTTGCGAACGGCTCTTTATTTTCAGGGCTATTCAGACGACGAAATCGTCAACGATTAACGCCTAACTCGTCAGGGCGTAGAAGATATAATTGCCGCCGCGATTAATAAGCAATTGGACGGGTTCACCATCTTCTAAGGCGGCTGTCATCGCTTCTTCAAATTCGGCAGGTGTTTTGACGACCTCAAAGGCAACTTCTTCGATAATATCACCTTTGAGAATTTTGCCTGATGCCCGGCTACGTTTTCCAACAGCAACAACACGTACGCCTTGAACATCCGGCGCGATGCGTTTCGCCCGGCGAACCTCTGGCGTCAGGGCTTCGACGGATAGACCGCCGACAGTGCGTTCTGCATTACCGGCCTCAACTTCACGCTGAAGTTTCTCTTCAACGCTGACTTCTTCTTCAAGACGTTCGATTGTAACCGTTGTCGTTCGGGTCCGGCGTTTACGGACATATTCAACGGGAATGGCTTCATCAATAGGCGCTTCGGCTACAGCACGGAAGAGGACGCGTGTATCGTCAATCTCGCGATCCCCAACTTTCAGGATAAGGTCACCCTTTTGAAGGCCCGCCTTATCGGCGGGTCCGTCATCCACAACCGCACGGATGAGCGCGCCCTTGGCTTCATCCAAGCCGTAAGCCCGCGCCAAATCCCGATCGACGGCTTGCGTCCGAATGCCTATATAACCACGCCGGGTTTCGCCATATTCGATTAATTGGTTCGCCACGCTTTCAGCCAAGTCAGCCGGCACGGAAAAGCTGATCCCGACTGAGCCGCCAGATGGCGACAGGATAGCGGTATTTACGCCAATGACGTCTCCATCCATGTTGAACAGCGGTCCGCCACTATTGCCTTGGTTGATGGCCACATCCGTTTGGATGAAGTCGTCATAGCTGCCCATAGAAATGTTGCGATTCCGCGCGCTAATAATCCCGGCGGCAACGGACCCCGAATATCCAAACGGGTTTCCGATCGCGATCACCCATTCGCCCACTTCAGCGGCGTCACTATCGCCGAAGGACACATGGGGAATGTCTGTATCCGGATCGATGCGCAGCACGGCAATATCAGTCGCCGGGTCGCGCCCGATGAGTTCGGCTTCGTAAGTGTCGCCGGAAGGGAAACTGACCTCAATGAGATCGGCACCTTCAATGACATGATTGTTCGTGATGATATGCCCATCAGCATCAATCAAAAAGCCAGAGCCGAGCGCTTTGGCCACGCGACCATCCCGACCCCGGCGCCCGAAGAAATCATTGAACCGCTCCAGCGGAGAGCCTTCCTCAAAGGCTGGCACATCGCCTTCCCCGATCTCAACTGTTTGCGCGGTGGAGATGTTCACGACTGATGGGCTGAGGCGTTTGGTCAGCTCCGTAAAATTTTCTGGAACGGGTCGCGCCTCGACCACGGACGGAAGGGCGAGCGGAAGAAAAGCAACGGACAGGCCTAATATAATCGCGCGATACATGTCACGTGTGTGCGCGATTTGCATCGGTTTGCCAAGATGCCGAGACGCCGCGTGCGCCTAACGATTCCGTCAGGAAAGGACCCGCACAGCGATCAGAGCGAGTGCGACACCTAGGAATAGTGATGCCACTCCGGCATAGCTGAGCTGACGATCGTCCAGTTGGTGCATCGCTTCTTCATAGAGGCGTCGCATCGACCGAGGCCCTACAGCCCAGGCGAAGCCCTCGTAAATGAGGGCTCCGGCGAGAGTGAGAAGAAAAATTTGGGTCAGCGTCATAGGACGGTGACACTCCAGTTCTTAGCGACGACCGCGTGGACCTTGTTGATCATCCAGATAGCTCAAGAAGTCACTGTCAGGGGACAAGACATAGGTCGTCCCGTTACGCAGGCCTTTGCGATAGGCCTCCATGGAACGATAGAACGCGTAGAACTCTGGATCTTTTTCAAAGGCTTCTGCGAAGATACGGGTCCGTTCCCCATCACCCTCACCGCGAATGATCTCGGCTTGGCGTTGAGCATCAGCGCGGATGACAGTCGCTTCACGTTCAGCGGTCGCACTAATTTCGCGAGCCCGCTCGGTTCCCTCGGCGCGAAGCAAATTCGCTTCCAAGGTCCGCTGCGAGATCATGCGCTCAAACACGCGCGCATAGTTTTCCTGCGGAAGGTCAGCCCGTTTGATCCTAACATCAATAATGTCGATCCCGAGGTCTTCGGCCTCAGCAACGCTATCAGCGACATTTTGAATTTCAGCCATCAATTCTGCCCGACGACCTGAAATAATGTCTGTCTGGCTGACCCGACCCAGAACGTCACGCAACGTAGAATCGAAAATCGTTTGGAGCTGATCTTGGGCACCGCGTTCGTTCCGCAAGGTTTCATAGAAACGGATAGGATCAGTAATGCGGTAGCGCACGAAGGCATCCACGACGAGACGTTCCTGATCTGACGCCAGTAGCTCGACCGGACGCAGGTCAACTTCGAGGTTACGACGGGATAGATAAACAACCTGTTCGATGAAAGGCGCTTTGAGCTTCAGACCCGCATTCGCTTCCTCACCCCAAGGGTTTTCGACACGTTGGGCTTCACCAAACTGGAAAACGATAGCCTGCTCATGCTCTTCAACAGTGAAAAGTGAGCCTAAGATGGCGATAATAATCAGGCCGCCCAGAACGGCCAGTGCGACAAGACGCTGGTTCATTATTGCGCTCCCTGCTGGCGGGCCCGATTGCCCAATTGATCAAGGGGAAGATAAGGCACCACACCGGATCCGCCTTCGCTATCCAGGATGACTTTCTCGGCAGGTCCGTAAACCTCTTCAATCGTTTCGAGATAGAGACGCTGCCGTGTGACTTCCGGTGCTTTGCGATATTCTTCGTAGATTTTATTGAAACGCTCAGCTTCACCTTCGGCCTCCGCAATCACGCGGTCGCGATAGGCTTGGGCGTCCTGCAGGATTTGCGCGGCTTCACCGCGCGCTTCAGGGACGATCGTGTTCTGACTGGCAACAGCCGTATTGATCCTGGTCTGACGTTCCTGGTCGGCGTCTTCCACATCACGGAAGGCATCAACGACACCGCCTTGGTCCGGTGCATCCGCCTTTTGCAGCTGCACCTCAACGACGCGCACGCCCGCTTTATATTCATCAAGCGTTTCTTGCATAAGGTCGCGCACCGCTGTTGTCACCGCCAGACGATCTGTGGTGATAATCTGCTGCAGTTCGTTTTTACCGACAACTTCGCGCATGGCGGACTCGGCTACCGCTCGAACAGCACCGGCTGGATCTTCAACCTCAAAATAGTAGTTGGCGAGATCATTGATACGCCAGAGAACCGTGAAGTCGATGTCCACAATATTCTCGTCACCGGTCAGCATCAGCGAACTGAAATCATTTCCACCGATCGTGTCGCGGCGAATGATTTCTGTTTCCTGCTTATAAAGTGTCTCAATCGGACTGGGCAGCTTGAACTTAAGACCCGGACCTTCCGTGCGGACATAATCACCGAAGCGAAGGACCAGCGCGCGTTCTGTCTGATCAACGGTGTAAACCATTGTCGAGGCCATCAACACAAGACCGACACCCACCGCTATTCCAAGCGGGCCTAACGGCCCAAGACGCAAGTCGCCGAGGCCGCCGCCGCCACCTCCGCCGCCTGGGCGACGATTAGGACCTTTGCCGCCCGATCCGCCAGAACGACGTTTGATATTCTTGAAGCCTTCAATGACGTTATCAAGCTCGGGCGAGCGATCGCCCTTATTTCCAGACGGCTTGCCACCCCAGGGGGACTTGCCGCCATCTGATCCGTTACCCCCGGGTTTTGATCCTTTCGGACCCCAAGGCGAATTATTGTCTGCCATAGATGTCTCCATTAGTCCGGCGATATGTGGCGTGGACATACTTTGGTTTCAAGAGTGGTTACGTTCGATTTTCACCCGCGGACGCGATCCCACTGTCGTGTGATGAACGGAAAATCATCCCGAGGTCCGGCCGCCTGTTGCTTTTCATCGCTCAAGGACCACTCTTCGGACGCTAAGCTTGGGAAAACGGCATCCCCTTCAACAGTCGCTTGCACTTCTGTTTCATAAACACGGTCCGTGATCGGGAGAAGCCGTTTATAAAGCTGCGCGCCGCCAATGATGCTGATTTGATCAGCGCCCATCTCACCCGCCAGTTCATGCGCCCGCCCGATCATATCGGGAATAGACGTGAAAACTTCAGCGCCCTTCGCTTTGTAATTTTCTTGCCGCGTTAGCACCAACATAGGGCGTCCCGGCAAGGCCCCGGGAAGGCTTTCCCATGTCTTGCGTCCCATCACGCAGGGCGTCCCAAGCGTTAGGCGCTTAAAATGTTTCAAATCAGAGGATAGACGCCAGGGCAGGTCTCCGTCACGCCCAATGACGCCATTTTGGCTTCGGGCAACAATCGCAGCGAGAATCGGTCGTTTCGTCATAGAGCGCGGGTTACAAGCCTGCATGTCATCCGTATAGAGGAAGCTATGTCCACTTACACTGATGCCCCGCCCTTTTCCCGACCCGGACGCGCTGTGCTTGTCACGGCAATCTATGTCCTTCTGATCCCCTTTATCAATTGGAGCTTTACATGGGCCCCAATGGTTGAACTGCCCGGCCTAGGTTGGCTGTTCAATCCGGTCACCGTCGTAACAGGGCTTGTCCTTGTGGCTCGCGATTTTGCGCAGCGCGAAATTGGCCATTGGGTCTTGCTGGCTATGGCCGTCGCGCTTGGCCTGACCTGGGCCACCAGTGGCGGAGAATTGGCGATTGCCAGCGGCGTCGCTTTCGCCGTGTCAGAAATTGTCGATTGGGCGGTTTACACCTTTACCAAGTTGAAGCTTTCGACGCGCGTACTTCTTTCCTCCGCCCTCGCCGCGCCTGTCGATACGACCGTCTTCCTCTTTGGGGCAGAAGCGATCCGCGATGGCATGTTCACCTTCCCCAATGTCGCCATGAGTATCATCGGCAAAATGCTCGGCGCGCTGGTGATCTGGTGGCTCATCCAGAAAACGATGGAAGCGCCGAGCCAGACCGCACAATCAATCCACGAAGGTCGCGATCTCGCCTAGGGCCTTCTTTTTCAGTGCATGCGCCGGAACCGTGCAGCCTTCTGCGGGGTAGCCGACGACCAGTAAGACGAATGGCTTCTCCCGCTCGGGCCGTCCGCAAATCTTGCGCAAGAATGTCATAGGTGCTGGCGTATGGGTTAGCGTGCCAAGCCCTACGGAATGAAGCGCCGTGATCAGCATTCCGGTCGCCAAGCCCACGCTCTCATTGACGTAATAATGCTTTTCGCCCTGTGGCCCGGTCCGCTGCGCAAACACAGCGATCAGCCAAGGCGCGGTTTCTAAGAACGGCTTCTGATCATCCGTACCAAGAGGCGCCAGCGCGTCGAGCCATTCATCAGAAGCGCGACCGCCATAAAACTCGCGTTCCTCCGCCTCCGCGGCTTCACGGATTTGACGTTTCACATCAGGATCAGAAATGGCCACGAAATGCCACGGCTGCTGGTTAGCCCCGGATGGCGCAGTTCCTGCAGTTTGGATTGCAGTCTCAATCAGCTCTCGTGGAACGGGTGTGTCGGCGAAGTCACGGATCGTTCGGCGCTTCGCCATAAGATCGCGAAATTCAGCGAGCCGGGTGGCCATGTCTGCTTCGTTCAAGCGAACATAGCCGGTCAGTGAGACGTGGTCACTCACACGACATTCCAATCCAAAATGACTTTTCCGGTGCGTCCCGTTTCCATCAAATCGAAGGCTTTCTGGAAATCGCGTGCAGGAAAACGGTGCGTGATCATCGGCTTCATATCGAGGCCGCTATCGATCATAGCGAGCATCTTGTACCAAGTCTCATACATTTGCCGTCCGTAAATGCCTCTGAGCGTCAGGGCCTTGCCCACAAATTTGCCCAGATCGACGGGATAAAGTTGGCTCGGCAGACCCAGCATCGCAATAGATCCACCCATCAACATCGTGTCGATCATCTGATCCAGCGCAGGCTTCGCCCCACTCATTTCTAGGCCAACGTCAAAGCCTTCCGTCATGCCAATATCCGCCATGACCTGCTTCAGGTCTTGGGTCATTGTGTTGACCATCGTCGTGCGCTTGGTCAGCGTTTTGGCAAAATCCAACCGCCAATCATTAATGTCCGTTAGGACGACCCGCCGCGCACCCGCACGCTCACAGACGCGTGCCGCCATAATTCCAATCGGACCCGCGCCTGTGATAAGCACGTCTTCCCCGACCAAGTCATAGGCAAGCGCCGTGTGAACCGCGTTGCCGAGCGGATCGAGAATGGCCGCAATCTCCAAATCGAAATCGTCGCCTAATGGAATGACATTGAACTCTGGCAAAGCGAGATATTGCGCAAAAGCCCCGGGAAGATTTACGCCGATGCCTTTGGTTTCAGGGTCGAGGTGGAATTTCCCCGCCCGCGCATTCCGGGATTTTCGGCCAACAACGTGGCCTTCGCCGCTGACACGATCACCGACTTTCACCCGTGTCACCGTAGACCCTATAGCGGCGACCGTCCCCCCATATTCGTGACCAACCACTAAGGGCACGGGCACATTCTGCTGAGCCCATTCATCCCATTTATAAATGTGCATATCGGTGCCGCAGATCGCGGTGCGCTCGATCTTAATCAGGACTTCGTTCGGCGCGATTTCGGGAACGGGAACGTCTTCCATCCAGACGCCCTTTTCCGGCTTAGCTTTCACCAGCGCTTTCATCATCTCGGTCATGTGATAACGCCGAGTTCACGCCCGACTTTCGTGAAAGCCGCAATCGTTTGATCAATCTGTTCGGGCGTATGCGCCGCACTCATTTGTGTGCGGATACGGGCTTTGCCTTTTGGCACAACGGGATAGAAAAAGCCAACGACATAGACGCCCTCGTCCAGCAACTTTGCGCTCATTTCCTGCGCTAGTTTTGCATCGTGCAGCATGACGGGAATGATGGGGTGCTCGCCAGGTAGCAACTCAAAGCCCGCCTCGGTCATGCCTTTGCGAAACCGCGCCGCATTGGC
>CAWUKE010000007.1:0-30906 GCA_963922935.1 uncultured Alphaproteobacteria bacterium
GACCTTCCGCCTTATACTCGCCGCCTTCCGCGTCGATCAGGGCTTGAATATCGGCCAGCTCTTGCTTGGCGCGCTCTAGACCCGGACGCCAGACGCGGAGCAAGAATTCCTCGGCCCCTTCAGGGCTTTTCGCCATACGTGTTTCGAGCTGATAGTCCGCGTGCGACTCATAACCCATCAGCTGCGCGCGTTCAGCCCGCAATTGGGCGATCTTGATCGCGATCGGTCCATTGTCATTTTCGCCTTCGGAGGCGCGCAGACGGTAGCCATTGAACAGCTGCTCGCGCAGCTCCCGATTGGTCGACTGCGTCATGAAGGTTTCAAACGGTGAGCGGTTTAAGCCCACTACCCATTTGTCTTCGCCGTCGACTTTGATCGCCGCTTTGAAGCTTTCGCTCAACCCGCCGAGGTCTTCAGGATCTGTAATTTCGAGTTTGAACCCGACGGTCGCCGCGAGAAGGTTTTGACCATATTGCGTCGTCAGGCCTGATAGCTCTTCATTGATTTCCGCAACGCGAGCTTTGGTTTCATCGTCCAAATTGGCGCCAGCGCGGACAAAATCGCGGTGGGTGAGTTCCAACAGACGGGCATCCTGCTCGTCCAACTCTAGCGTATCACGCTGCTCGTAGACAGCTTTGACGCGCGCAAAGAGATCATCATTGAATTGGATTTTATTATATTCGCGCGTCAGCATCGGCCAAATTTCGCCCTGCAGGGCACGCAGAGTGTCATTCGTGTCTGTTCCTACGACATTGCCAAAGGTCATAGACACTTTGCTCAGCGAGCCGCCCACCATATCGAGCGCGACGATTGTGTTCTCGAAGGTTGGGGCTTCCGGGTTGTTGACGATCGCTTCAATTTCTTCGCGCAAGTCCAGCACACCCGCCTTCACAGCGGGCATATAGTGGCTGTCCTCGATCTCTGCGAAAGGCGGTGTCTTATAAGGTGTGTTCCATTCACGAACGAACGGATTGCCTTCCAGCTCGGCTTCCGTGACAACAATCTCATCGGACTGCGTCATCTCTTGAACGATTTCAGCAGCACCTTCCGCAACATCTGAGGCGGACGGCGTTTGCGCATTACAGGCGGCCAGTAAAAGCGTCAGGCTAAGCGCGGACGCGGTGAGAGCGAATTTTTTCATGGTCATCTCCATGTTTATCTCCAAGACAATTGGCGCTTGTTTAGAGAGCTTATGCCATCCCTTCCAATAGTTTCTCGACGGATTTCAAGGTTTGGTCCCTATTGGTGCAATAAAATTACATCTTATCCCGAGGATGGGGGCGAATTCGCCTCAAGAGAAGGCTATTCGTCAGACCAGCCCGTTTCGACCAATATGGCTTCCACGCGTTCCGGCTCGTCTGAAAAAGCCGCTCTGAGCCGCTCAATATCATTCGCGGCCGCCTCCTCTTGGCCTAAAACGGCGCGCGCGCGGAGTAAGCGAACCCAACCGGCAGCGTCGCGCGGATTATCATCCAATCGAGCTCTCAGGCTGTCGACCATGCCCTGGATCATCGCCGCGCGGTCTTCGTCACTCAGGCTTTGTGCGGCTTCAATATCGGCTGCCGTTGGACCTCGCATCGCACCTTGTTCCGCTCCATCTGCTGGCGCTTCGCCGACCGGACGCTCTGCGATGAAGGCTCTGGCCCTGTCGCGCTCCTCAATGGCCGCCGCGTCGTCCTGCGTTAACGCGACAACCTGGTCATAGGCGCGCAGAGCCTCTTCATATCGGCGCAGGCCCATCAAGCTGCGGGCATAAATCAACCAGCCTTGTGCATCCTCAGCTCGATCTGTGGCGAGGCGCTGCGCTAATTGTTCGACCAAGCGTGTCATTTCCGCTTCCGGCGAACCTGATGGCACTTGCGCGGGGATATTCACAGGACCGGAGGGCAGAGCCGCCATCTGCAACGCCCCAGGCTTCGTCAGCGCGGGTGCGCCGACATAACGATAGACCCCTAATCCGCCCGCCAAAATAAGCGCAACCATAAGAAGGCCCAGACGCGGGCTCCCGGATCCCGTATTTGTGGCTTCGCGTCTGCGGGCTTGGCGCTCTAGAAGCTGACGCTGCAAACCGAGTGTCGCGGCGTCCCGCTGGGCTTCGCTGAGCGTTTCGTCCTGCTGCACCGCTTCGATCTGCGTGAAGTAGTCCCGGGCTTCTTGATCTGCTTCCGCGTCTGTGGACTTAACCGCGTCAGAGTCAAACTCGGACCTAGGCCCGCCGAGAAAAGCGGGCACAAGGAAGAGTACCGTAATGAGGGCGATGAGAAGATAAATCGCCCAGATCATGTCAGGTCTCGTTTCATTTTCGCCAGAGCGGCCTGCTCATCTTCGGTCAAAGACGAAAGCTCAGCCGTCCGCTCCCGTCGTCTGGCCAACGTCCAAATGAACCAGCCAACACCCAAGACAAGCAAGAGTGGTGTCCCCCAGAGGACGGCTGTATTGGCCTGAACAGGCGGATTGAGCAGGACATAATCCCCATACCGATCCCGCATCATCGCAATGACTTCGTCTTCCGTCGCCCCTTCGCGCAGACGTTCCCGCACAATTCGGCGCATATCCGCGGCGAGCTCAGCGTCAGATTCTTCAATGCTTTGATTTTGGCAGACCACGCAGCGCAGTTGTTTCCCCACAGCGCGCGCCGTCTGTTCGACATCAGCGGAGGAAGCGTTCGGCGCTGTTTCGGCTGTTTGCGCAACGCTATAGGTTGCGCTGCCCAGGCAAAATGCGAGCGCGAAGAAAAGGCTTAGAAGTAAGCGGATCATTCTGCAGGCTGAACCACTGAGGCAGGACTTGCGGAATGCACCTTCGCAGGATTGGCCTTTTCAGGTTTGGGAAGTCTGAGCCGCTGATCCGCAAGGCTCACAAAGCCGGCGAGCGCCATCATAAAAGCGCCGATCCAAATCCAGACGACACCGGGCTGAGCGTAGACCCGCATGATAACACCGTCTTCGGTCGGGGGGTTACCATCTCCGATCGCGGCGAACAGCGTTGTGCCGAAAGACGGCGCAAAACCCGCTTCGGTCGTGACCATATTGCGAACGGGGTAGAAACGCTGCTCTGTTGTGACTTGTGTCACGTCGCGGCCGTCTTTTGTCACAGCGACGTCACCTTGCAGATATTGGAAATTCTCTCGCGCGCCTTCTTCTAATGGGCCTAAGGTAAAAGTGTAGCCAGACACAGAGAGGCTATCGCCCGGTTGAATACGGGCAATGTTGTCTTGGGCGCCGACACTCATCGCGGTCACGCCGAGTGTGAAAACACCCACACCCAAATGCGCTAAGGCGAAGCCCCAAAAACAGGCGGGCTGCGCGCGCAACTTCGCCCAAGAGCCATTCGTGCGTTTAATAATGGCTGCGATTGTCCCGGCGATTAGCCACGCCGCAACACCGGCTGCGAGCGCGCCTAAAACTGATTTCCCGATGATCCAGCTAAGCGCAACCATGAGACCGACAAATAAGACAGACCACAGAAAAATCCGGCGATAATGGGCGAGCTTATCATTCCGCCATTTTAGAAGCGGGGCGATCGCCATGACCAATAAAAGCGCCATCATCATCGGCGCAAAGACACGGTCAAAATAAGGCGCACCGACACTAATCTTTTCGCCGGTGAAACCTTCAACAAAGAGCGGGTAAAACGTCCCTAAGAAGACAATGACAGTCGATGCGACCAGGACGAGATTATTGAAAACAAGCCCACCTTCGCGCGATATGAGCGACAGGTCCGTCGCTTGGACCAGCTTGTTCGCGCGTAAGGCGTAAAGCGCGAGCGCCGCGCCTGTGAAACCCAGAAGCAATGCCAAAATCACGACGCCACGCTCAGGATCAACCGCAAAAGCATGGACGCTCACGAGGACGCCGGACCGCACGACGAATGTCCCAATCATCGAAAGAGAAAATGTACTGATCGCGAGCAGCACCGTCCAATGGGCGAGGCTATGGCGTTGCTGCAGCGTGAGAATGGAATGCAGCAGGGCTGTCCCTGCCAACCAAGGCAGGAAGGACACATTTTCAACCGGGTCCCAAACCCACCAGCCGCCCCAGCCGAGTTCGTAATAAGCCCAGACTGAGCCGACCGTAATCCCAAGCGTTAGAAAGCTCCAGGACACTAAAACCCAAGGTCGCAACCAACGCGCCCAGACCGCATCGACGCGCCCTTCCAGCAGGGCCGCAACAGCGAAGGAAAAAGCCACGGAAAAGCCGACATAGCCAATGTAAAGCAGCGGCGGATGCAAAGCGAGGCCGGGGTCCTGTAAGAGTGGGTTAAGCCCCTGCCCGTCCACAGGCACCGGATTGAGGCGCTCAAACGGATTAGACGTAAACAGCAAAAAGCCCAGAAAACCGGCGCCGATAGCCCCTTGCACGGCTAAAGCGCGGCTGCGTAACGATAGGGGCAATGTATCTCGCCCGCGCCAGGCAACCGCCGCGCCGAAGATGGCCAAAATCAAAATCCACAGCAGCATTGAGCCTTCATGGTTCGCCCAAACACCGCTGACTTTATAAAGGAGGGGCTTGGCCGTGTGGCTATGAACGGCGGCGAGTTTGACCGAAAAATCAGACTGGAGAAATACAGCCGTTAAGGCCCCGAATGCATAAACGAGAAGCGCCCCCTGCAAAAGCGCGGCCCGATCCGCAAAAGCCATGGCGCCGACATGGCCGCGATGCGCCCCGATTAAGGGCAAGACAGTTTGAAAGAGCGCCACCATAAAGGCGAGCGCCAAGGCCATTTGTCCGGTCTCAGCGAGCATGGGGGTGACCTATGGACGTTGGGCTAGACATTCAAGCGAAGCCGTCAAATCGGATGCCATCTGTCGCAGTCTTTTCACTCTCAGCCCGCTTCGTCTGTCATGGGCTGAAGGTCCGGCTCTTCCTGCAAAAGGGCGACAAGCGGCTGCAGCGTTTGCGACCAATCCGATTCACTTATTGGCCCGACATGTTTGTAGCGAATACGCCCGCTTTTATCGGTTACAAATGTTTCCGGCGCGCCGGTTACGCCCAGCTCAATCGCAAGCCGGGACTCCCCGTCAAAAACAATGAGATCATACGGGTCATCATAACGCTCCAGCCAGCGTTTTGCTGCTGGGCGTGTATCGCGCCAGTTAATGCCGACAAGCTGAAAAGACGTATCATCTGTGATCTGCATCAGGACGGGATGCTCGACGACACAAGCCACACACCAAGACCCGAAAACATTCACAAGGCTGACATTGCCTTGCAGCGCGTCTTCCGAAATCAGATCGGATTCATCGTCTAGGGTGGCTAGTTCAAAATCCGGGAAAGGGCGGTCGAGAAGTTCAGACGGCAAAAGCTTTGGATCCCGCGTCAGCCCAAAAGCAAAAAGGCCGACCAAAATAAGAAACAAAACGATTGGAAACCAACGGCGCATAGCGAGGCTTTATTCAAAATTTCTAAGGGCGTAAATCAGGCGCTTCAGGACATGTTTCACGTGAAACAATGAAGCCGAAAGTGTTTCACGTGAAACATTTCGGGCCTCATTCATCAAACAGCCGCTCCCGCTCCCCAAACTGTAGGCGGTAGCGGCTCAAACTCCCCATTCTCGTTCAGCGTTGCAGGTTCATCTGGAAACCAAAACGGGCCGTCCAAATCGACAAAGTCAGCGCTTTGCCCCAATAAATGCGCTGGCGCGATAGCGACTGACGGCGCAAGCATACAGCCGACAAAAATTCCCAAACCTTTTGATCGGGCCGCATCGCGCAAGGCCATCGCCGCCGTAAGACCCCCACATTTATCAAGCTTGATGTTGATATAGTGATAGAGGGGCGCGCAACGCGCCAGATCATCAATCGTCTGCAAGCTTTCATCGGCACAAAGTGGCACACTCGCCCCTGCCTTTTTCAACGCCGCTGCGTGATCCGCGATATTTTCGCTGCGCCTGGGCAATGGCTGTTCGATGAGTTCATATCCTAAGTCTGCGGCGAGAGGTGCCAGCACCAATAATTGTGACGGCGTCCACCCGGCATTCGCATCAATCACAAGGCGCGCGTGAGGCGCCGCCGCCCTCACCGCCCGCATCCGTTCCGCCTCTTCAAGTTGCGACCCGCCCAGTTTGACTTTCAAGAGAGGTCGCCAAGCCTCTTTTTTGGCCTGCGCAGCCATATCGGCGGCAGAGCCGAGAACGATCGTAAACGCACTGGCCAGAGGGGTCGGGACGACATCCAGCAAAGCAGCGACATGGGTCTTAGCGCGCGCGGCCTCCAACTCCCAAAATGCGGCATCCAGCGCCGCCCGCGCCCCTCCAGCTGGAAGGACCTTCGCCAGGCTTTGTCGTGTCAGACCCGAAATATCGCCCAGCTCTTGTAACTGTGCCTGCAGGCTTTCAATCGTTTCGCCCAAATAGCGAATGCCTGTCGCTTCGCCGCGGCCTGTATAATGCCCATCAGAGACCGTCACGCTAAAGAGGGGCTGATGGGTGCGCGCGCCTGTACTGATAATGAAGGGTCTAATCAAAGGCCGTTGAGAAATAGAGGTCTGCAAATTCAGGCGAGCCATAAAGCCAGCCCTAGAGCGGAATTCTAATAGACGCCACACCCTGATGCGAAGCCCGGGTCACCAGCTTGCTTATGTTATTCTATCACGTTATCTATGTCTGGGTGAACGATAGGGTTTTCCAAAGTTCAGGCTGTCATAGAATAATTCGATGAGTGTCCAGATTGTTCAGCTTTGTATCACCTAGACCCAGGTCGCGATCGTAAAGAAAGACATAAATCTCAATGAAAACTCTTTTACTGGACCGCTCCGGCATCCTCTTCTCGGTTGCTTGTATTATACATTGTTTAGCGCTGCCGCTTCTGGCCACAGCGACGCCCCTTTTTGGCGCGCTCGCTGAAAATGAAGATATCCATCGCGTTTTGGCCTTGGTGACAGCTCTGGTCGCGATTTTGGCTTTCGCCAGACCCATTCCAAACATGAAACTCAGCGGGCTTCGATTGATAGCTGGTCTTGGCGTTGCCTTGTTGATTTGTGGCGCTTTTGTTGAAGCCCTGCACGACTTTGAGACGCCATTGACCCTAATCGGGGCGCTTCTCCTAGTCGCTGCTCATTTCCTGCGGGCGAGACAGTTACGGCAGAACATGGAAGGTCATCTGTCGAAAGTGTGACCGTCCCGATTTTGACTTTTGAGAGGCTGTTTCTTATGTAGGCCTTGTGAAAGTCGTAAGGAAAGCCCTACCCCTAACAGTGCTGACTGCCTTTGCCGCATCGCCTGTTCTCGCATGCGAGTTTCATGGTGCGGGTTTTGGCGGCTTTTACGGCGGAGGCTGGAAGCCTTATTCTCCATCATCCTCTCACATCGACCCGGCCATGAGCGATCATTTTGATGATACGGGTTTTGAAGGTGAAAAGGCTATCGGGCTGTCTGAAAGCTCCCCCTTCTCAGCCGCTGCCCGTCGTTCCGTCCGGCCGACTTTCTCTTCTGTCGCGATGCGCGCCTCTGAAAGCGCTCTGGAGCGTCGCGCAAAGATGGAAACAGCCGCAGACGAGTCTAACGCTAAGGCCTTGAAAACAGCAGGCGTGTCGGAAAGCCCGTCAGAGACGGATCGCAAGACCATCCGCAACTGAGCGTTTCAAGGCGCGGATCGCCGGAAACAATCCTAAAATTGCTGACGCAATCGTTAGAACCGCAACAACAGCGGCATCGAACAGGCCTGGGAAATATCGGGCTGGGGCAATGCCGAAACGGGCTTCCAACCACGGCGCAAACCCCCACAGCAAACCATAGAGCATCATCACACCCAGCGCGGCCCCGAGAAATGCCAGCAAAGCGGCTTCACTGACTAACAAGCCGACGATGGTTCGCCCGCGCGCACCAACGGCCCGCAAAATGGACATTTCCCGTCGCCTTTCGTTCAGCGTCGTTAGGACAGATGTCAGCACGCCGATCAGACCAACAATAATCACAAAGGCCGAAACCAAGGCCAAAGCCCGTTCAACGACGGACACAATCGCCCAAAGCTGGCTGAGGGCCACACCGGGGATCGCCGCCTGTAAGGGCTCTTGCCGATATGTGTTCAGATCCCGCTGCAACCGCAGGATCTGGATGCGAGAGGTCGCGCCAAGAAGAAGCGCGGTGACGCTTTCAGGTTGGAAATCTATCGCGCGAAGGCGTTCCGGTGTCGCCACGCGGCTGACGGGGGTCGGCATTCCGTTTTGCCAGCCCACATGGATCGCTTCGATCGCGCCAAGGCTGACAAGAACAGATCGATCAACTGGCGTCCCCGTCGGGGCAAGTATGCCGACGATGTTAAAAGGTGTGTTTTCATGCTCAACGAAACTCGTGGCGCCGATGCCGTGAGACAGCGTGATGGATTGGCCAAGCGTGTAGTTTAAATCCCGCGCGACTTGGGCACCAATGACGACGTCAAACAAATCGTCAAACTCTACCCCGTCGCGGAAAGCTATAGATTGCCCACCCGCATATTTATAACGGGCGAAATAGTCTGTCGTCGTTCCGATAACACGATAACCGCGATGGGAGTCGCCCAAACTGATCGGCACAATCCAATCCACGTCGGGTCGCTGCGCGATTTGTTCGACTGTTTGCCACGTAATGTTGTTTGTCGGATCACCGATCTGAAACACAGAATAAAGGACGAGATTTATCGGGCTGGAGCGGGCGCCCACAATGAGGTCTGTGCCACTAATCGTGCGTTCAAAACTGGCCCGCGCGCCTTGACGTAGATTTTCAACCGCCAAAAAAAGCAGGGTCGCCGTTGCAATCGAAACGATTGTCAGAATAGCCGTAGATCGCCGTGACCACAGCGATCGCCACGCCAAGGACAGAACGGCTGGCCCCCTCATGCGAGGACCCCGTCATTAATTTCACTCAGGTCGACCGCGCGATCGAAATGATGGGCCAGCGTTTCATCATGGCTGACGAATAAAAGAGAGCACCCTGTCTGCGCGCGTTGTTTATTCAATCGTTCGATAAAGCGATCCCGGTTCGCGGTATCGAGAGCCGAGGTTGGTTCATCCGCAACGATCAGGTCTGGCCCCCCTATCAGCGATCGCGCGACAGCGACACGTTGCTGCTGCCCCACACTGAGGTCACTGACCTTGCGTTTCATAAGCTCAGCTGAAAGGCCGAGGTCTTGCAACAAGCGCTGGGCCGACGCGACAATCGAGCCATCTTGATCTTTTGCAGATTGCGCTCGCGTCGCTGAAAACCGACAGGCCAAGGTTACATTTCCGATCACGTCCAAATAGGGCAGCAAGTTGAGCTGTTGGAAGATTATGCCGAGCTTGTCGGCCCGCAAACGATCACGCCCGCCCGCCGAGAGAGCGGCCATATCCGATCCACAAACCTCAATCTGACCCGATCCAGGCGACAGGACACCGCCGATCAAACTCAGCAAGGTGCTTTTCCCCGATCCGCTTGGCCCGCGTAGAAAGACGCTTTCGCCTTTCGCGACGTCAAACTGCCGGATCGACAGGATTGGGGTCTCTGGTTCATATCCAAATTGGACATTCCGCAGCCGCAAAACAGGCGACATATTCACCTGAGCGGTCGTCACGCTTAATACTCGTAGGGCTCGATTTTGGAGAGCGATAATTCGTAGGCGCTATTGCCGAGATTGGACATAAACTGCCCTGTCTTAATCGTTCCCTCCACCCAGACAGGATCATAAATTGAACCGATCTGCGCAGCCGGTTCAGCCGAGACAAAAAGCATCTGATTAGGCGGCGGTGGCGGCGTATGAAGGCACGCGCCAAAGTAAGGCACAAGGAGGAATTCTGTATGTTCCTGGCCAAGGCTAAAATCGATCGGCACCACATAACCCGGAAGACGGATTTTCATCCCGTTTAGGTCTTCGACAACGTTAAACGTTCCGATTTGCTCCATCGTGTCCGCGGCACTGCCTTCAGGGATCAGCGATGAAATGTCCGCCGTGCGGTCCGCATTCATCAGGGTCTGTTGACCCGCCATCATATTCTTCTCGAGCTCTTCGTAAAAGTTGGCATAGAGCTGTTCTAGGCGTTCAAATTCGCCTTCCGGCATCAGATCGTCCCAAACAATTTCCGTTACCTGATCAGCAGACAGGACAGATTCTGATTCTGTATTCGGCACATCCGCCTCTGGGGCCGTCTCCCCTCCAGAACAGGCTGCCAGGCTCAGCGCCGCTGCAGCGGTGAAACCCGTGATCAGAATTCGAAATCTGGATGCCATAGTTAAGACCCGAGTGATGCCCGATTATTGCTGGGCGAAAGATCAAAACTCGCCTGTGTGTTGGGGCCTAGATAGACAACTTCAAGCGCTTCCAACCGTGGAAAAGCGCTGAACATTGTCACGGTCACGCTGTCAAGCGCGTCGGGACGTTCACACGCAAATGTGTAAGTAAGGCGCGCTTCGCGATGTTCGGCATGATCATGATCTGAATGATCATGGCCTTCATGAGCGTGATCGTCATGTCCGTGATCATGGCCCTCTTCGTGTTTATGCCCTTCATCGTGGTCATGAGCCTGTGCTTCTTTTTCATGATCATGCTCATCTGAATGTGCGTGATCATCGTGATCGTGATCGTCATGCGTCTCATGATCGTGCATGTCTTTTGCGCCTGCCATGTCGGCGAAGAGCGAAACAGGTTCGGCCAAAGGCAGAGCCACACATCCAGCCTGACCCGAAAAGACCATCAGGCTCGCCGGATTAGAAAGGGCGAGATTTGCGGCTTCGACCTGCAGACGCTCGGCCTCTGATTGCGGTTCAGCCTCAAAACCCAGCACATTGTAAAGCGGCGTATCGAGTTCCGCCGTGACACGGTCGCCGTCTAAAACAAGCGCCAGCTTCGCGGCGCCGTGAACATGCGCTTCGAGGGATCGGATTTCAGATGTTTCATCTGCGCCGGCTTGATCGGCACTATCGCCCCCCATTTCCGCCACTTGCTCTTCAACGACGGCGGCGACGGTTTCAACGTCTGACGCGCCTTCTTTTCCTGAAGTCCCCGAAGGCGTAGAGTCCGCGCAAGCGGAGAGGGCTAAAACAGCGGCAAGAGAGAGATAAAATGGACGCATGCGAACACCTTTCAAAAGGTTAGACCGTTCTTCGTAAGTAATCAGAAGGTCTGAGGTACAACATTACCAGCCTTACGTCTATCAGGGCGCGTGGTTCCACCAAGCCAGATCAGAATATGACCGTAAGTCTAATTCATGGGTCCATGTCGACCGCGGCTGTTGCGACAGATGAAAATATGTGTCGGCGACGGCCTCAGGTTGGATCAGCCCGTCGGGCCCTTTCATCTCTCTGTAAGCGGCGAAACGTTCCGCCCCCAACATTTTCCCTAATGTGTCGGGGGCATCCACCGCTCCATCAATCAGGATATGGACCACATGGATGCCTAGCGCGGCATATTCAGCATTCAAAGTTTGGCATAGCATACGGCGTCCCGCCATAGCGGCGGCGTGCGAGTGCTGACCGCTATTACCGCGAACGGCGGCAGTCGCAGACGTCACCAGAAGAGTGCCGCCGCCCCGTGCGACCATCTTGGGAAAAACGGCTTTGGCGAGGCGGAACAAACCGAGCGTCGCCATGCGCCAGCCCAGTTCGAATTGTTTGAGAGTTGTGGCTTCCAGCGGACGATTTCCGATTTGTGCGCCGAGGTTAAACAGCACGGTGTCGATCGGGCCGTGCGTGTCTTCAACCGTTTCAATAAGAGTTTCGAGACTATGTGGTTCGACCGCATTCAAAAGATGCCCACTCGCGGAGCCACCTTGAGCTTTAATGTCTGATATCAGCGTATCTAAGCCCGCTTGATCTGACCGACGACAGAGCGCGGCGTGATAACCCTCGCGCGCAAAGCGTTTCCCAACAGTGCCGCCAATCCCCGCCCCCGCACCGATCACAAGACAGACTTTTTCCATTCTCAACTCCCCCCTGAAATATCAGACGACATCCCTATAGCGGCAAGGGGCTGATGATCGACCCATGAGTTTTGTTTGGCGTTTGCGCTTTTCTGTGTATGCAGCCTTATGGGATCTCATTTGAAAATCGCTCTTGGTCTTGTCTTAATTGGGATCTTTTTATTCCGCGGGATTGAAGCCTTATCGACACCTGGCTTAGGTATTCGCGAGCTTTATGTCGTTGGCGGCTTTGTTTTGGCGGGCGTGATAATCCATCAGGGCTGGAAAGGCGTGCAGGCCAAACGCGCAGAACGTTCTGAGTCTGAATAGTCCCACCCGTCTAATTGGGCGGGGCAACCGACCCTCTTACAATGATCTCATGTGATAAAAGCCGACGGTTCTGTTCAATTGCTTTCGCGTCATTGTGCAGATAGGCCGTTAGCAGCGCAACCGCCTGACTTGTCATCGCCGCAATAGGCTGACGCACTGTTGTCAGTTCAGGCCAGATGGTTGTGGCGAGTTCAATATCATCAAAACCCGCAACAGACACATCGCCTGGTACGGAATATCCCAACATATGGGCCGCCCCAATCACACCGGCCGCCATGTCATCATTCGAAGCAATGATGGCCGTCGGGCGGACATCCAAATCCATGAGAGACTGACCTGTCACCAACCCTGATCGATAGGTGAAATCTCCCTGCCGCATCAACGCTTCAGAGATGGGGAGATCATTCTTCTTTATCCCGCGACGATAACCCTGCAAACGGTGGTGAGAGGCGGCGTGGCTATCCGGACCTTTGATAAAGGCGATGCGGCGATGGCCGGATTTCGCAATATAGTCGACCAGCTCTTCAACAGCTTGCGCATCATCCATCGCGATATGAAGACCCTCTTCATGAATGTCGGCGGGCGCAATGCTCACGATTGGCAGACGTTCCGCCTTTAGCACATCCATGAAGGGCTGATGGACTGACAAAGGCGGCGTGACGATAAGACCATCTAGATCCACCAGATTCAGCGACCCAACGGATATTTTCGGGTCCCTGTAAGGCGCGCTTTGCCCGAAATCTTCCAACACCAAATGATGACCAAAGCGACGGCACGCATTTAGCCCGCCTGCTAAAACCTTCGATAAATATCCAGGGGATGGATTATGATAGAGCAAGCCCACAAACATGGATCGCCCGCCCGCCAAGCGGCGCGCCCCAAGATTAGGTCGATAGTTAAGGTCTTTCACCGCCTGCTCAACGCGTTTGCGCGTATCGGGGCTAACCGCAGCCGTCTGATTAAGCACACGAGACACTGTCATCAGCGAAACGCCTGCGCGCTCGGCCACGTCTTTCATGGTCACACTACCGCGGCCCACACGCATATTATCTGACGTCGTCATACGCTCCGTTAAGCCAAACCGTCGCAGCTCGGCAATGCACGAAAGCCAAATTGGCGAACCAATTGATGGCGTTGATTTTCACCAACTTTGGAACCGCCGAAATGATTCCGAACCCGACAGAGACGGGGAGATGAAGAACTTTACAGGCTCGGCACGCTCTGACTTTCCGGAAGGGTCCGTGAAACTTGAGTATCAGCTCGGCAAGGCCAAACAGATCGTCAAGTTTGGCCTGGTTTATGTCTCCCGCCGTGACAAAACCTCATATAATCTGAATTCAGGTCGTCCGCTTCGCATGGGCGACCGTATAAAACGGCAATATATGTTTTGGTTTGACGTCTCTTTGTCGGTGGTGATTACGTCCTGAGTCGCCTATGTCAGGCCGATCTTGGAGACAGACCTTATGGCGATCGCAACGATAAACTCGTTCTCAGGTGAAACGGAAAAGACGTTTTCGGCGTTATCTGACGCAGACATCGACGCCCGGATTGAAGCGTCCCATCAGGCTCATCAGCAATTACGCGGGCTGACGATTAAAGATCGCGCGGCTTGGATGCAACGCGCCGCAGAGTTAACGGAAGTGAAAAAGGACAAACTTGCCGAACTCGCTACGCGGGAGATGGGCAAAACCCTCGCGCAAGCCAAAGCCGAAGTCGAGAAATGCGTCTGGGTCTGTCGTCACTATGCAGGACAAACAGATACCTACCTTTCTGATGATCCCGTCGATTTAGGCGACGACAGGAAAGCCTTTCGCCGTTACTTACCGCTTGGTCCGGTTTTGGCCGTTATGCCGTGGAATTTCCCCTTCTGGCAGGTCTATCGTTTCGCCGCGCCCGCCTTGATGGCGGGCAATACGGTCCTGCTTAAACACGCGTCTAACGTCCCACAATGCGCGCTGGCGATGGAAGAGATTTTCACTGAAGCGGGTTTTCCAGAAGGGGCCTTCTCAACACTTCTGATCGGTGGCAGCAAGGTTGAACGCATCTTGCGGAATGACAAAGTGGCAGCCGCGACGCTGACAGGATCAGAACCGGCTGGCAGCGCTGTGGCGAAGCTGTGCGGGGAATTGATCAAGCCTAGCGTTCTGGAACTTGGCGGATCAGACGCCTTTATTGTTATGCCCAGTGCGGATTTAGACGCGGCTGTCGAAACGGCTGTGCAGGCGCGGACTCGTAACAATGGGCAAAGTTGCATCGCGGGGAAGCGGTTCATTGTCCACGCTGACATTTATGAGGCGTTTCGCGAACGCTTTGCGAACGCGCTTGAGGCCCTGACCGTGGGCGATCCCATGCAAGACGGAACCGATGTCGGCCCTCTGGTGAGTGTTGAGGCTGCCGAAGAGCTGGAACGCCAGATCGCTGCCGCGGTAGACAGTGGCGCCTCTATCGTGACAGGCGCTCAGCGGGGTGATGGGGCTATTTTTCATCCAGGCCTTGTCGAGAATATCAGCCCCGACTCTGACAGCTATTATGATGAGTGGTTCGGACCCGTCGCCATGCTCTTTAAAGCTGACGACATGACCGACGCACTGCGGATCGCCAATGACAGCCCCTTTGGTCTCGGCGGGTCCGTCTTCACCCAAGATAAAGCTGAAATGGAAATGGCGTTCGATCAATTAGAGGCCGGGGCGACGTTCATCAACAGCATGACGGCTTCTGACCCTCGCCTGCCCTTTGGCGGCATTAAGCGATCAGGCTATGGACGGGAACTCGCGGCAGAGGGTCAGCGCGCGTTCTGTAATATCAAAACCATTATTGTCGTATAGCGTCTGACCCTCTAAGTCTAGCCTTACGTTTAAAATTAGGACAGGTGTCGTTTTTCTCTTGCTATGACGACATTTGTCGTTTAGTGCGGGCGCATGATGAAACGAATCCCTAAACCGTCCAATGCGGAAACCGCGATCCTGCAAGTCCTGTGGGAGCAGCAACCCCGCAGCGTCAAAGAAATCCATGCCGTCTTAAGCGAAAGCCGCGACGTAGGTTACACGACCACCCTCAAACAAGTGCAGCGCATGCACGCTAAGGGTCTGGTGACCCGCACAAAAGGTGTCGGGAAATCCCATAATTACAGCGCCGCGGTCGCAGAAGAGGCAACGAAGACAACCCTCGTTGATCGGTTCGTGAAGACAGCCTTTGATGGCTCCGTTCCCGAATTGGTTATGCATGCTTTGGGCAGCGACGGCGCGAGCGCACAAGATATTGCCGAAATTCGGGCCTTCCTCGACTCTCTTGAGTCAGACGGACAATAAGAAGCGACGAGGAGAGAGAGACCATGGACCGCTTTACACCCCTCTTCGAAACCTTTGGCTGGGCTGTTTTACACAGTCTTTGGCAAGGGGCTTTGATTATCGCTCTTGTCGTTTTGGCACGCCGTTTGGCTGGTCCGACGCGACCCGGTTTGGCCTATGCTGCCGGAATGGCAGGCCTGTTGGCGATCTTTTTCGCCTTTATCGGCACATTGGGGCTGCTTCTCACCCAGTCGACCGGATCGGAAACACTCTCAACGGCCAATAACCTACCCGTCTTAGGCCAATTGCAAGAGGCGACGCTCTTCGGACCAGAGGGGCGAGAGCTTATCGCGCCGTCTACTGGTGAAACAGGGGCTGCTTCATCAGGTTCATCAGGTTTTTCAATAAGCTGGACCTGGTTGATGCCAGCACTCGGCGCACTCTGGGCTGTTGGGTTTTTCATCCTCAGCCTGCAATGCATGTATGCGTGGGCTAAGACGCGCTGTTACGCGACTTTGGGTTTGTCAGACGCCCCGGCAGATTGGGTGGAGCGTTTTGAGGCGCTTATCGAAAAGGCGGGGGCGAAAGCCGGTATCCAACTGAAAATTTCAGCTCTTGTTGAAAGCCCTGTCACGCTCGGGACCTTCAAGCCACTGGTTCTGGTTCCAGCGGGTTTTTTGACGGGCTTCCCGCCTGCTCAAGTCGAGGCCATTCTGCTGCACGAGATCGCCCATATCCGCCGTCATGACTATCTAATTGGGCTTGTCCAGACCGCGATCCGCACGACACTCTATTTCAATCCGGCTGTGCTGATTGTCTCGCGCTGGATCGATGAAGACCGTGAGCAGGCCTGCGATGACTTCGCTGTTCAGCGCACAGGCCGTCCGCTCGACCTCGCTAAAGGCTTGGCAGCACTGCGTCTGTCGCTGGCCCCGCAGCCTGTGATGGCGGCAAAGCGCGGATCGCTTCTGACACGGCTAGAGCGCCTGTCCGGGCGCCGGGCCAGCGTTCGAGGCCTAGACAAGGCCAGCGCTGTCGCCCTTGCGGCTGTTCTCCTCGGCTCGACCGTTTGGGTCTCTAATAGTGTGGCGCATCCACACCCTCCAAAAGCGCCAGATGTTGTCCTGGACGATACGGTTATTCGGGCCGAAGGCGTAGACGCACCTTTCATGCCTGTGCCACCTGTGGCGTCCGTTCCACCCGTGCCAACCATGGAAGTACCGGAACCCCCTGCCGCACCAGCGACAGCCTTTGATCCGCTTGATCCTGACTCTGTGGCAAACTTTGAAGCGCGCATGGAAGCCTGGGGCGCAGAGATGGAAAAATGGGGCGAGCAGTGGGGCGAAGCCTGGAGCGAAACTGCTGAAAAAGACTTCGAAGAATGGGGCGAAGCGTTTGAAATGGCCATGGAAGACTGGGCCGATGATTTCGAAGACAAAATCGAAGACTGGGCTGAGAGTGTTGAAGCCCGCAGTGAAGTCATCGAAGATTTAGACGATATGTCTGACACCGAACTGGCAGAGCTTGGCCTGAGCCGCAGCGACGTCGAACTTCTCGCTGAAGACTTTGGCCTTCAAGTCGCCGAACAAGTTGTTGGCGGTCTGTTTGGGAACGGCCAGACAAGCGCAGAAGCCCGCGCCGAAATCGCCGCAGAAAGGGCCGAACTTGATGTTCAGCGGATTGAAACCATCGTCCGCCGCCTAGAGGCTGCAGAGCATGCAGAAGTGTCACGTCAGAAAGCCGAGCACTATGCCAATCGCGAAGATCGTTACGCCGCGCGCGACGCTTTCTACGAAGCCCGAAACGAGCTTTATGAAGAGCGCAACAAAGCCTATGAAATGCGCAATAAAGCCTATCAAGAGCGCAACAAGGCTTACGAACTCCGCAACAAAGCGCGGACTGAGGCCGAAAAAGCCCGCGCCAAGCGTAAAGTCGCAGAGGCGAAACGCAAAGCCGAGATCGCGGCACGGGAAGCCTCTATCGTCGCCAATAAAGTCGAAATGCGCGTCAATGAGCTGGAACGCGAATACCGCGCCACGCAAAAGAAAGCTTCGAAGATTAAGGCTGACGGTAATTATCAATCACGCACAATCACCCGTGGTGAATTCCATATGGGCGAAGACGATAAGTCCGTCGATGCGAAAGCCTTAAGCAAGACCCTGATGGCTGAGCTGAGAGCGGACGGCCTGATCGAGAAAAACGCGAAGTCCTATGTTCTTAAATCGTCAGAGACTTGGACCAAGGTGAATGGGCGTCGTCTTTCTGATGATCAACACGCCGCCTATCGGGCGCTACTCCTCGACGCCAATGTCTGCGGCGATGCAGACTTCGGCATAGAGGTCAAAAAAGACAAGTTGCAGCTCGAGATGAAAGATGGTCGATCTACGACAAAGATGACTGTCAGTTTATAGGAACCTCCCCCCTGTGAGGCGTCAGTCGGAAATCGGCGCCTCACCCCATCCTCTTCTCGACGCAACCATCACTGCGTCACCTTTAAATTCTCCGACCTAAGGGACCCCCGGTTATGAGACCTTTTTTTACACCGCTTCGGGCGGCCACGATGCCCCTTTGCCTAATTTCAAGCCTCGGTTTGATGACCAGCACGGCCATCGCCCAAGTCGCAGACGACCTCCCTGCCGGTGACACGGTCGAGACCGTCAGCCCCGAGGAAGCGACAGCCAGCAACGTTTTCCTCGCCGATTATTTCGCGCAATATGCGCCCCGCACCGCCTTGGATATGATCGGCCAAATTCCCGGCTTTTCAATCCGCACGGGTGATCTGAGCAAAAGGGGCTTGGGACAAGGCGGGGCCAATATCCTCGTCAATGGTCAGCGTCTTACCGGGAAAGCCAACCCCTTTGATGAGCTCGACCAAATCCTATCGAAAAATGTGATTTCGATTACGCTGCTGGACGGTGCCTCTCTGTCGATCCCCGGTCTGTCGGGACAGGTCGCAGACATTCAAACCAAAGCGAGCGCCTTTAGCGGGTCCTGGGAATGGAACCCGCAATTTCGCGAAAGCCTACGCCCAAACTGGTTCAATGGTCGCGTAAATATCTCTGGTGAAACGGGGAATTTGAACTGGTCGGCTTTCTTTCGTGACTATTCTTTCAGGGGCGGTGTCTCCGCCACACAGCTGCGCCGTGACGGGGACGGTCAACTTTTTGAAACCTGGCTCGAAGACGTCGATAACTATGGCGACCGGCCCGGCATTGGGACCAACTTAACCTGGACGCCCAAAGAAGGGCACACCGCCAATCTGAACGCAGAATATGCGCTGTTTAACTTCCGTCGTAAGGTCGACACAGAGCGCGTGCCGGAAACCGCAGACGGCGATGACAGCTTGACCCGGACAAATGGCGGGGAAGACGAGCGTTATCTGGAAATTGGGGCAGACTATGAGCGCCCCTTCTGGGACGGAACGGTTAAGGTTATTGGCTATCTTGAACGGGAATGGTCACCCACTGAGAACACATTCAGTATTTTCGACCCAGTGACGGGCTTTGAGGGCGCGTCTCGCTTTGTCCAAGATGCGGATGAGGCCGAGACCATTGTGCGCGGTGAGTATGGTTGGGCTCCGCAAGAAGGCCGCAGCTGGCAATTTGGTCTGGAAGCCGCCTATAACTCCCTCGACGTTATGCAGGAGCTTTTCCTCCAGGATCCTGGCGAAGACTTTATCGGCGAAGGCCCTTCTAGCTTTTCTGTGTCGGAGGATCGCTACGAAGCGACCCTCACCCACTCTCGTACACTCGGCCCGAAATGGGATATGCAGGCGTCCATTGGCGTTGAGCAATCCGAACTCACCCAAATGCGCGACGATGTGGCTATGGTTGAACCGCAAGATTTCATCCGTCCGAAAGGCTTTGTGTCTGCGAGCTATAAACCGAGCGAAAACAGAACATGGCGCTTACAAGTCGGACGCGAAGTCGGCCAGCTCAATTTCTTCGACTTTGTCGCCTCAGTCGATCTGGTGGATGATTTAGGTCGGGAGGGTAATCCCGAACTGGTCCCGTCCCAAAGTTGGAATGGCACGATCGAATATCAGCACGATTTCGGGCAAGGCAATACGATGAACATTGAGGTCTACGGGGCCTTGATTAGCGACATTGTCGACCGCATCCCCGTCGGAGATGATGGCGATGCCGTCGGGAACCTGGATAATGCTTATCGCTACGGGTTTGAGATTTCCGGGACCTTTAAAGGCGAAAAATGGGGTTGGGACGGCACGCAGCTCGATTATGAAATCGATTGGCGCGACTCTAACGTCGAAGATCCACTGCTCGGCTTTAACCGCCGCCTCAGTGGGGATCTAAAAACGGCTTTTGAAGTCTCTTTCCGACACGATATTCCGAACACGGACTGGGCTTATGGCGCGTTCATCGAGAATTTCACGTCGGCCAGACAGTTCCGCACTTTCACAATCAGTCAGTTTGGGAACACGAAACAATTCACCGGATTTTATCTCGAGCATAAAGATATCTTAGGGATCAAAGCGCGTGTGCAATTGATGAACCCGTTCAGCTATACGGACGAGTTTTCAAAGCGCACCGTCTTCGACGGACGCCGGGATAATGGCGTGATCCTGCGTACCGAAGATTCAAACTTTGACTTTGGCCCGATCCTGCAATTCCGCCTCAGCGGTGAGTTTTAAGCCAAGTGGCTGATCGGAAATGACCCCGTCGGCGGCGTCGCTAAAGAGCCAGCGGCGTCGGGTATGCCAACGGTCGATGAAAGTGAAATCGCAACAGTCGCGATCACTGTCAAAACCATTGTCAGAGCTGTGCGGGTCCAAAAGCGCATGACGGGCGACTACACCCATCATGCCTGCATCCAGATTAGGAAACGGGGTTAATTATTCGCTTTTGATTTTCCCGAACATCACGCCAGCGACTTTGCGCATCTGAATTTCCTCGGACCCTTCGGTAATGCGGTATCGGCGGTGGTGGCGATAAATATGCTCAAACGGTTTGTGCCGGGAATAGCCGATCCCGCCGTGGACCTGCATCGCCCGATCCGCAGCCTCACACACCAAACGATTAGCCCGGTAATTACACATGCTGACTTGGGCAGAGAGTTTCTTCGCGACCTCCACCTTGCTCATCCCGTCCATAGCGTGGGCGGTTTGATAGATCAGAAGACGCAGCATCGCCGCCTCCGTCTGTAGCTCGACAAGCGGGAATTGGATGGCCTGATTGAGCCAAAGCGGCTTGCCAAACGGCGCGCGGTCTTTGGCGTATTTCACACTCTCATCAATGCAATACTGTGCCGCGCCCAGACTACTCGCGGCTTGGCGAATGCGGTTTTCATGCACAAAATGCTGCGCGCAAGCGAGGCCAAAGTCGAGATCGCCAAGTACCATATCATCTGGCACGAAGACGTCCTTGAACGTACAGCTTGGATGATCCGTCGGCATATTAAAGGTCCAGAGATAGTCGCCGATCTCAAACCCCTCAGCCTGAGTATCAACAACGAAACAGCCAATGCCCTTGGCATCGCCGTCTTCGCCTGAATGACGCGCAAAGCACATCACATGGGTCGCCACATGCAGGCCCGTCGTCCACATTTTATTGCCATTGATCCGCCAGCCCGACACGCCGTCTTGCGTGTCCCGAACCGCGCGTGTCTCCATCCACGTCGCGTCAGAGCCATGGTCTTTTTCTGTGAGACCAAAACTCCACAGCATTTCGCCCCGGCACATGGGCTCAATGAACTCCCTTTGGCGTTCTGTGCCGAAGTCGCGAACCATCAGCGGCTGAACCAAATTGCCGACGATGGAATGCTCATTCTGCAGATCATTATGCAGACCGAGGCCCTGACTCGCAAAATGTTCGCGGATGCGGGCCATGGCCAAATTGCCGCCATCCTGTCCGCCAAATTCTTTGGGGTGTTGGAAGCGGTAGTGACCGGCCGCATCCGCGCGTCGGCGCGCTTCCCCTAGCAAGTCTTCCCAGTCTTCCGAGGGTAACCCCCCCCGATTCCAATCGGTCCGACTATTTTCCCGCCGATGATCAAAAAACCGGATATTATCGTCTGCCACCTCTAACGGCTTGATCTCCGCGTCAATAAAGCCGTCGAGCGCAGCGAGATAGTCTTCAATCGCTTGCGGGATTTTGAATAAATCGCTCAACTTGGCAGCCTTTGAGTACGGACCGAACCGAGGGCCCAAAAGAGTCTATCATCACAGGTCGCGTTCAACGGATTGACAGTCAGAGCTTCTGCAAAGCTAACTGCGCCTTGTGTGAACGCAAGGCCCTCTAGACCTCACCGTAACCAAACCCCCTATTGGCTGTATAGGGTCGTCCGCGTAAATCATATAAGCGTTGGCCGGCTCCTATAGATCGTGACGGGCGGCGAATAAATCGGAGGACCGGTAGCTTTAAGCCTTGGTCCGCGACCTAAGCCTCGTTACACATCCCTATGCGACGAATGGACATTCATATTCGAGAGTGCGACGCGATGGACGTCGTTATCAAAGCAGTTCAGGCCGCCAAGCCCGTCGATTATTTTGTTGTCCAACCTGAACAAAAAGATCGCCGAGTGATCACCGTCTTGCTGGAAGACGGAACAGGTCAGACCTTGATGGATAATGTCCAGCAAGCGATGGAAGGCGAGCAGGACTGGCGCGTCTCCCTCATGCCGATCGAAGCGACCGCCCCAAAGGTCAAAAAGCCCAAAAAAGATCAAGAAAAACGCGGCAAACGCAAACAGGCCTTACGCGAAGAAATCCTGCAAGACATTTCAGCCGACGCAAAGCTCGACCGAGATTTCATCATCATGGTTACCCTTTCAACTATCGTTGCCGCGATTGGCTTACACTCTGACTCAATAGCGGGCGTCATCGGCGCGATGGTAATCGCCCCATTGCTGGGCCCGATCCTAGGCTTTTCCTTTGCCGCGGCTTTAGGCGATCGTACACTCTTGCTCGGTTCAGGTAAAACGCTCGCAGCTGGCGTGGCGATCGCTTTAGTCTGCAGCGTTGCGATCTCCTTTATGATCGATGTCGATCTACAGAGCCAAGAATTGATCACGCGGGCCGAAGTCCGACTAGACGGGATGGCGCTGGCAATTGCCGCGGGATGTGCAGCCGCCTTATCGATCGCGCGCGGCCAAGGCTCCGCTTTGGTTGGAGTCATGGTGGCTGCCGCGCTTCTTCCTCCTGGTGCCGCGATAGGGCTTTTCCTCGGTAGTGGGGAGTTTGAACTGGCGTCGCGCGCCACGCTCCTTCTTTTATTGAACGTGGCCAGCCTGATCTTTGCGGCCCTCGTCGTCTTCCGCCTACGTAAAATGCGGCCCCGAACCTGGATTGAACAAAAAGATGCCGATCGGGCGAGCCTCATCAATATCGCCCTGTCTGTGGGGATCTTAGTGGCCTGTATCGTATTAATTACGGTGTTGGATTTAGGGTCCAAAATCTCTGTTGGCGGTTGATAGAGAAACAATCGTCGCGCTTCCAAGCTCTGCACGCCTTCCCTCAGAAATCGCAGCGCTATTCTGATACACCTCGAGCTTTTACAGCCGTATCGGGAAAGTCAGAGAATAGTCCATCAACGCCGAGGTCCATGAAATGAATAAGTTCGTCTTTTGCGATCCCTTGGAACTGCGGCGCAACATCGTCTTCGCGAAAGGTCCAAGTGTGAACAGGTAGGTCCAACTCATGCGCCTCTTTCACCAATCCCGTTGGCACGCCCAGATCATCGATGAGCAAAAGTTTGTAAGGCCCTATGCCGTCGGCGAAGCGAGCGATCTCCTCCAGGGATAGAGAGAGCGGCTGTCCGAAGAGATAGATCAGACGGATATTTGTTTTCTGGCTCAGGCGGCGCAGGTTTTCCATCTCAAAAGACTGGATAAAAACAGGGTCATCGTCGCCGTCAAACCCGAATTTGGTAAGGCTATCTAGCAGAGCCGTGTCATAGGATAGACCCAAAGCTTCGAGGGCGGCGGGTTGTTTGGTTTCGGGGTAAATGCCGATACGACGCCCCGTCTCTTCTGAACGCTGAGTGACAAGCTCCAACACCTCGTCGAAGGTCGGGATCGCGTATAGGCCGTCAAAGTCTGTGGGACGTCCGGCTTTGACCTGTTTGGTGCGTAGAGTTTTGATCTCAGCCAGAGTGAAATCCTCGACAAACCAATCGGCGCCTTCATGACCGACTTTTACCCTTTTACGATCCGCAAATTGGGGGTGATCTGCCACATTGGTCGAGTCTGAAAGATAGCGATCATGGCGCACGACAAGTTCGCCGTCTTTCGTAATGACGAGGTCGGGTTCGATAAAGTCGGCCCCCATATCGATGGCTAAGGCATAGGCCGCAAGCGTATGTTCCGGGAGATAGCCACTGGCCCCTCTATGCGCGATAATAATTGGCGGTTCGCCGTTTAATGTATGCCAAGATAGTGCCTCTGTCTGAGGCGGTTCCTGTCCGACTGAACAGGCGCACGTTAAGCTGAGCAACCCAAGCAGGCTGATACCGTATCTCTTTAAGTTCCACATGATCTTCATTCTTCATTCTAAGGGCATAGTATCTTGACCGAAGGCTGCATTAAACGGCCCGAAACGGTGGCTCTTGCATTGTCGAAATCAGGCTATGGCTGGACTGCCGTTACAGAGTTGAGTTGAAACGCTATTACGTCGAATAGCGCATGTAGCGGTTGGCGCCAGGCATTGTAAATCTGACGAATGCTTGAGACTCTCATCTAAGATAGACTTCGCTATGCGACAGCTGTCTCAGGGTATGATATGCTTTCTCTTGTCACGCTTGATTTCAACGGCTCATAATCCCGTCCTAAGACACGAGTCTCGAGCAGGTTTCGCTCTGCAAGAAACGGGACCAATAAATTGAGATAATCAGTTTGAATAAAGCGTGAGCCGGCGCGAACTGCGTCCGTAAAGCCAAGCCTATTGTCATATGGACCCATGACATTCGAAAATAAATGAAATCCGGCGTGTCGAATAGCGGCTGCATGACTTGGACAAAATGACAATCTCCTCAATCCCATAGTCTTCACAGGATAATTCGCTTTCAGGTCGCTAATTTGATCATGGCTAAAAAAATGAGGCCGAAGTTGAAAGTGATTGGCGAGCGGTTTCAAAATATCAAAATGGTGCCGACGTGCAAAAATTGTGACCAGAGGGGCTTCATCATCATCGAAGCCTTCCTCTCGCAGGATATTTTCTAAGATATCGGCAGAATTCTTCGGCCCACTCTTGAAGTCTATATCAACCGCAAACCGTCCTCGAACGTTGCGAAGCGCTTCCCTTAAGGTCGGGATCTTTGTCCCAGTGCTCGGTAAGGTTTCCGAGGAACCGACCGTCAAAGCTTTGACCTCCGCCAACGTTAGATCTTTGATCTTTCCTTTGCCATTGGTGGTTCTATTGACTTTTTTGTCGTGGATGATGACGAACTCGCCATCTTTGGTGCATCTGACATCAAACTCGATGGCTCTTGCTCCCATCTTATAGGCTCTTTCATGTGCCAGGATCGTGTTTTCCGGCGCGTGATATTTCGCCCCCCTATGCCCGACGGCAACAATCTTCGAGGGCCTCTGTGCGGCGAGGTCCGCGCTGAAAGCGCTCGCCCATTCCTCTTCTGAAAAACGAAACAAGTCCTGAGGCTTGGCCGCAACATCCCATCCCGCAGCATCCATGAGGAGTGCCAGGGAAGATTTGTGAACACGCACATTCATCGTCGTCGTCCTTTCAGAATATCGCCTGAGCTGATAAGATTAATTGTAAGATCCCGTCCGCCGAGCGGGACATCGAACGCGGCCTCTTCAAATTCGGGCGCACTCAACCCGAAAACCGGATTATTGGACATTCCAAAGCGTTCGCGCGGAATACGCAAAAACCCCTTGTCAAAAGCGCGATTACTGTTCTCGTCATGATAGACGGCGACCGCATATCGACCTGGACTGGCGAGAGGGAGGCAGAAGACGATCGTCTCGCTCGACGCTTCGGCACGAACGCGAAGGACAACTTTCTCGCTATCTAAAAAATCGTCCGCATTGTCATTATGAAGATCCGCAACGATAAAACCCTTCAGATCCACAATATTACGGACTGTCAACCGAAGGTCGAGGCCGTCGGCTTCGCAAAGATCCGGATTTTCGATGACGGGTACACCACGGCGAGTCACATAGGAATATCGAGACGAAATATCTCTGACATCGGTGAGCGCATTCGCCGTCGCAAATTCATCAGCTGCTAAGTCGGGCGCATCCTGTGCAAAAGAGATAAGCGGGATAAAAAGAATACCAAACGCGATTGCGCATTTTATTGTCCTCACACGGATCATGATGCTTCTTCCATTGCGTAGACTTCTGTGCGTCGTGCTCGTCTTTGTATGTGCTCCATCAAAATGGGAAGGCCTAACCAAGTCACGGCCAAACAGGCGAGAAATCCAATAATCGCTAATTGTGCCAAGGACCTTAGTCCGAGCATGGAGGCCGTGATCATGCCCCCAAAACCGATCAGAGTTGTCAGGGTCGTCAAAACAGCCGCGCGTCCAGTTGTGGACATGATCGACGTTATATTGGCCGTCGGATAGTCAGCTTTAAAGCGGTGCACGATGTGAATACTATTATCGACGGAAATACCAATGAGTGACGGCAGGACGACCATATTCATGATTGAGAGTGCTGGTCCAAAAGCCCCCATAACCCCGAGCGTAATAAGCAAACCGATCAGCGTAGGCGCTAGAATAAGTAGCGTTCCCGTCAGGCTGCGGATGAAGAGGAAGACGACCATAAAGGTCGTCAGACCAACTAGCAAAATCGCACGCAGAGCGTCAGCTTTCATCAGCTCCAGCATCTCAACAAGAATGAAGCTTTCCGAAGCGGCACGGACGGTCTGGTCCCCTACTTTGAACTGCCCGACATCGGCATAAAACCGAGCCGCCTCATCCGCATTATCCATGTTTACGTCAGGCGCGACGTACAGAAGATATTGGATCTCGTTTTGTTGTTCAGACTTGGGCTGTCCGATGTATGCGCGGCGTAAGCTATTGGGAAGATCCGCAATATTGATCCTGCCAATATCGAGAAAACGTCGGCTGGTTTCAAATCTCTCGCGGTCAAAAGACTGCAGGTCCTGAGCTCTACGGTTGAGGCGCTGAATGACTTCTAGTCTTTCCTGCTGCACATTTGGTTCAGGGATAAAATCAAGCAGGCTTGAAACATTTTTAATCGTCCCAGATGGCTCTGCTGCCGCCTTTTTGCTAGCGAGTGTTTTCTCGATTGCGATGAGGTCCTGATAAGACTTGGCGAGAATTATCGCTCGAGAATTGGGGGTCGTTATGACACGTCGAATTCGTTCTGTTGCCGCGACGTGCGCCTCTGGCATTTTCGCTTCAAGCCGCTTTGTATCGACTTCAAAACGAATGTGTGGCGCAAAAAGACTGGACGAGATAATCAAGGCCGCCCCAAGCCCCAAAATCGGGATTTGAAATCGGCTCGTGTGAAGGCTCAGCCGATCTATCAGTGAGAAACCCTTTCGAAATTTTGGGAACACCGACCAGTTTACTCGCTCCATCAGAACAATCAGGCAGGGTTGAACGGAATACATAGCCAGGAAAATCAGCCCAATGCCTGACCCCGCAATAATCCCGAACTCCGTGAACGCGCGAAATTCTGTGAAGATAAGTGCAAAGAATGCAAGGCCTGTCGTTAGTGCCGCAATGAGTGACGCTGATCCGGTCGAACGGATCATGGTCTGCAAGGCGGCCTCGACCCCGTGTCCGTCTTGACGCTCTTCGCGGTAGCGGCTGAAATTATGGATGGCGAAATCAATCCCCAAACCAAACAAAATCAGGGTCAGAAAGACGGTAATAAGATTCAGCCCTCCGACTGTGATCGCCGCAAGTCCAAGGGTCCAGACAATCCCAATCATCAGTGGGATCAAGATCAATGGCAAAGCCACCACGGAGCGGTAGCTCATCAGAAGGAGGCTGGCGATGAGCGCCCCCGCACTGATCAGACCGACCCTTAGGTCTTTTATTATCGCATCAAATTGGTTGACTTGACTGGCGATCCGTCCGCCGACGCCCATGAACGTTCCCGAGCTCGCCTCGGCTTTAATGTCCTCGATTACGCGGACGCTATCATCGATCATGGCCTTCGAGGCCAGAAGTGACTCGTTTCCCGGTTTTGGCCAAACCAAGAGAACGCCTGTCAGCCCATCATCGGAGAGAAAATATCGTCTATCCTCCATTTCAATTGAGCGTTCGAAGGCTTTGATACGTCCTAATGGCGGCTCTGATCGTGACGTATTAGATCCGTCCCTATCCTGGCTTGCATCTTGCCGGTTTCTCAAGGTGACCGTGGCATCGGCTCCAAAGACATTTCGAAGATAATCCGCAATAACGTCTGGATAGGCGGCCTCCAGGTCCGCTTCGAGCGTAAGCAACTCGTCTAGACTGAGCAGGAGGAGTTGTCGGTCGATGAGGCCTTCAACGTCTTCAAAGTATTGACTATATTCGACCCAATCTGCCTGCTCGAACCGCATTTGTGCTTGGCTCAAGAGTGCGAGAACATGTTCGCGGCTGGTACTTTCAACAACGACTTGGATGGACGCATAGCTTCCGATTTGTTCAAGCGCGGCATCAAGGGCCCGAACACTGGGAGCCCCTTTCGGCATGAGGCCGCTAATCTCCGTTGAAATGGACAAGGTTCTAAGACCTTGGAACGCAATGACCGTAAGGATCATTGCCGTCGCAAGCAGCAGGACAGCATGTCGGTAGATCAAGCGGGCCCAACGTGATGCAAACTCAAATTGGAGAGGTTTTGTGTGACCCTTGTCTTTCATTCTATTCGAACGGCTGTTGCAGGGGGAACTGGGTTGGACTGAGCCCGAAAGTCATGGGTCAGAAGAAAGGCCACGAAGTGCACGACTTGGGTCATCGCGGCGGCGGTCACCAACATGGATGTCACGTCCGGACTGTCCTCCAGACTAAAACCCGGCAGCGTCAGGGCGACGCCTAAAAATAAGAGATCACCATTCACCGGGACGCGCTTCACAAGAGTTTGCACAGCGAGAAACATGAACCAAATCGGGATATCACCCCCCGGGATCGCACTCATCCATTGCGCGATCTGTAGACCCGAAATTGTGAGGATGCGGACCGCTTGCATCGCGCCAACTTTGAGGACCGCCCGAATGGGTAACTGTATCAAGGCCCGGAAAAAAAGTATCGAGCTAAGATAAAGGATCATACAAACGACTGCGAAGCCGCCAATCAGTAAGGGTGAGATGTTCAAAATGTCTTTTAGGACACGGTCATACCCAAATAGCCAAACACCGAGAACAAGAAGAATTGTCCAACTATTGGACACAAAGGCGGAAATCAGTGTGTTGTCTTTGATCGTTAAAATCGCCCGTTTGAACGAATAACCCGGCAGAGCTGCAAGCTTCGGCAAGAGATAAGTTTCTCCAGCATAACTCACGATAGCGTCATTCAAGACTTGCTTACGGGAAAACACAGTTAGAGCGTTTGGCAGACGCTGGCCCGTCATGACCCGATAATTCACGACCTCCACAAGGGGGAGGACAAAAAATATGGCGACGGCTAATGTATAAAAAATCGGAGACGTCGGCCGCGCCTCATATAGGGTGACCCATCCAATTCCTGATAATCGGTAGGCCAGAAAAGCGACAATCGCAATCAAGCTACCCCATCGTAAAATAGTCATGACGAGACGCATACCGTCTGACTGACAGACACTCTTTTTAGAGGCGATTATGTCGCGAGCCTTCGCGAGGTTATGGCGCATAAGCCTCTTTCGCGGACGCTTTCGTCACCTCTTGAGCCGAGGCCTCCAACGCAAAGAATTTCTGCTGTGCCAACACGCGATAATCATCGAGCATGGATTGCAAGATTGTTTCCCAATCATAGGCTGCACTCTTTCGCACGCCAGCGGCGCCCATTATCTTCCGAATGTCAGCCTTTTCACAAAGTTCTGCGGTTCGTTCGAACCAACCCAAATGCTGGGCAGAAGGAATTAAGAAGCCCGTTTCCCCATGGTCTACAAGATCCCGGCTGCCCGTTGCGTCAACGCACACGGTTGGCACGCCTGATGCCATCGCTTCTAGAGTGACATTCCCAAATGTCTCCGTCAGGCTTGGATTGCTAAAGATGTCGGCACTCGCGTAAGCGCGCGACAGCTCCTCACCGCTCAAATGACCAGTCATAACCGCATCGGGAAGGCGTCTCCTGAGCCTTGAATATTCTGGACCATCGCCAACGATCAGCGCTTTGACCGGAAGACCTCTTAAAACCAGCGCATCTATCAGGGCCGCATAATCATCCAGTCCCTTTTCTTTTACTAAACGCCCAACAAAAGCGACCGCTACATCATCGGATTGGATTCCATGTTTGGATCGCCAAGCTTGGCACCGGAAAGCGGGGTTGAAGTTTTGGTGATTAATGCCGCGGCCCCAAAGCCGTCGGTTTGCCCCAATAATTCCGTCTCGCTCTAACACATCTCCGACAGATGGGCTGGGGACATAGACGGCAAGACATCGATCATAAAATTTCGTGAGTCGTTTTTTTATAAACGCTTCAACCCACCGCATCCCATAATATCGGAAATATGTATCGAACCGCGTGTGAAACGACGCGACGACAGGAATATTGCGCCGCTCTGCATATTTCAGTGCAGAATGATTCAACCAATCCGGAGCCGACAAGTGGATAAGGTCGGGCTGAAACCTATCGAGCTCCCTTTTGATTTTTGAATTAAGCGGTAGGCCAATACGATATTCCCCTCGTCCGGGTACAGGGATCGAAGGGACAGAGATCAATTCACCCGCCGGTGGGAAGGCGGGTGTCTGTGTCGTTGGAGAAAAGACCTTTACACAAACCCCTTGCCGAACAAGGAAAGCGACAAGCCGGTTCAAAGCTTTGTTGGCGCCGTCAGCTTGGTAATTATAGTTGCCCGAAAAGAGCGCAACATTCAAAGAACTCTTCATAAAGATGCCGCCTGAGCTCAGTTAACGCGGAGCCCATGACGAGATTCTGTGACCTGAGTTTTCACAATCTATGACGGATCGATCACTCAAATGAAAAATAACTGTAACAAAATCTATACAAGTTGCGTCAGCTCGAAACCACTTTGAGCCTGAAATTTGAAGCCATCTCTAGGCATAGTCGCGTTTGTGGAGAGCGAGATGCATAGCGACTCTCACGTCTTTTTGTGGTGTTTGAAGACACCTATGAGGATGAAACACACAGCATGGTTTTTTAGACGCCAAACAAAGTCTGCCAATGACGTAATGGCTGAGCAATGATCAAACCAAAGCCTCAAACAATACAATGATTTATGATGTCTTGATATGGATGCAAAACACCAGAGTTAAGAAACCTAAGTGATTTCAATATCTCATGGAAAATGGTGCGCAGTGACGGGCTCGAACCGCCGACCCTCTCGGTGTAAACGAGATGCTCTACCAACTG